>NZ_JALLGW010000010.1 GCF_023074835.1 Halomarina salina | reverse complement strand
ACGCTCTTGTGAAGCACGTTGTTGATTTTCAGAGGGCAGCGTCGAGAGCATGTTTGAGTGCTTCGTCACCTGGTTTTCTGTAGAGTTCTTGCCGGAGCTGAAAGGCTCTGAGATACGGTGTTAGTTTGTCTTTTGACACTCCTCGGTGGGGCGAGAGCCACCGTCGCGTCAGCGACGCGTGGCTCTCGCAGGTATTGACGTGGATGTCGCCGTCAGCGTATTCTCCATCGCCGTGGACGACGTATTTGCGGGTGAAAGCGTCGTCTTCTTCGAGCGGATCGTAGGCCCGAAATCCGTCCGTATAGACGGTCAGCGACTCCTCGTCGTGGTCAGCAAGCAGGAGTCGAATCGTCGATTCGTCGGCGGATTTCGCTGGCACGACGTACCGGTCGCCAGAACCACGATCGGCCAGCGTAAACACCGGCGGTTTATCGCCGTCGTACGATCCTCGGCCACGCGTGGACAGGCCACGCGAGCGCGACTCCTGGTCGCGCTCGCGGCCTTTGAGGCCAGCAGAGACGTACACTTCGTCAATTTCGACCGGTCCAGACAGCGTGATCGAAGGCGCGTCGAGCGCTCTCGCGAAGCGCTCGACGCGCCGTCTGACCGTTCTGTACGAAAGATCGAGTTCCGCCTCAATCTGTTGAATACTCGTGTTGAACCGTAAGAACACGTAGATCGTGAAGTACCATTCTTTCAGCGAGAGTTTCGAGTGGGCGAAGATCGTGCCGGTCTTGTCGTTGAATGTTCGACCGCAATTCTTACACAAATACCGTTGATACACCCGATAGCTGCCGTTTCTGACCGTCAGGTCAGAACGGCAGCGGGGGCACTCGACGCCATCACGCCAGCGAACCTGTTGGAGCAGGTCCGCTGCAGCCGATTCCGACACAAACCGGCGTATTGGGAACATATCGGGCACCGCTGGCGCGGTGCCCTTGCCCTCTTCGACTTTCAGCCGCAGCTCTCGCTATCAACAATCTACTTCGCAAGAGCG
>NZ_JALLGW010000009.1 GCF_023074835.1 Halomarina salina | reverse complement strand
AGCGATGCCTCTCAGAGGATGGTAGACCGGGAGGTAGCCGCTCAGTCGTCCGGTGGGGGCGGCACGTCGGGCTGTGGTTTCCCAAGCGCCTCCCACTCGTCCATCGCGAAGAGGAGCTCCTCGACCGCAACCTCGGGGAGCGTCCCGAACCACTCGTCGTCCTCGACGTACTCGGAGGCCGCCCACATCGGCACGAGTGACTCGCCGCACGGCGAGAGGAGGTCCCCTGACGGCACCGAGGCGAAGTCGGGGACGGCACCGGATTCCCAGAGGTCGTCGGCAGAGCCGCTCTCCCAGTCGTCGCCACAGCCACAGCCAGACGCCCCTGAGTCGCCCCCTGTGAGCGCCCGGACTGTCGGCGGGCGTTCTCCCTCCCACTCGTCGTCATCCACAGCGTCCTCACTGAGCCGCTTCTCGGAACAGCGCGGCTGGGGCATCTCGATACCCAAAACCTCCGGGACGACCTCCCGGAGCTTCTCGTCGACCTCGTGCTCGACGTTGGGGGCCGCCGTGAAGTTCGCGACTTCGCCGAACGGACGGAGCACCGCCCGCCACTCGTCGTTGTCGTCGTCGTGCTGGAGGCCGAGGTGAGAGATGGAGTAGGCGGCGACTCGGCAGAGGTCTTCGAGGTTGTACATCGACACCGACGAGTCGGCGCCCTTCGTCACCCGGTGGACGACCACACCGGTCTCCTCCTCGATGGCCTCCGTGACTGCGCCACACTGTACGAACTCCGAGAGGGCGATGACGTGGAAGTGGGGAGCGTAAACGAGGTACTCCTCCCCGACAGCATCCCAGCCGAGGTCGTCAACGAGTCCGTAGATGTCCTTCCACGTGAGGTCTCCATCGCCGCTCTCGTGGCCGTTCACGTCTCCACGGTACTCCTCCTTGATGCGATACGGGTGCAACATCAGGTAGCCCGTCTGGACGTTGACTTGATGTGAGAGGAGCTTCACGACCTCCGCCGCCCGGTCAACCGGAGTATCCGAGTCGAACCGCGTACTGTCGCGGAACGACACCGTGAGGTGGTGGAATTTCTGCTCGGTGTCCCCCGACGCGTACCGGTAGCGCCTGAGCGCCTCTAGCTTTGACGTGACGGTCTTCGCTCTCTGGAAGTCCCACGACTTCCAGCACCGGGGACAGCGGCTCTTACGACAGGTGTGTCCGACGTGGTAGACCGAGCCGCAACCATCTGAGGGACAGAACAGTGCTGGGACCTCCTCACCACAGTTCGTCCCCATCCGCCCTGACCCGGGAATCGGTAGTTCAGGTAGTGCATCGTCGTAATTCCTACCATCCGGCTCGTCCGTTGTGATGGCATCGAGGTGAGGGTCCTGCGTCTGTGCGATGCGGACACGGCTCTCCTCTCCGTCTCGCTCGAACTCGAAGCAGAGCGCCCCCTTCTCCCTCGACCACGACCGCGACGACGAGCCAACGCTCACAGCGACCACCTCGCACCGACGGTCTTGCTGCGGTCCGCGAGCTCGCTTCCGTCGCGCGACTCGCAGGCGTCACTCGCTCCGCTCGTGAACGCGATGCTCGCCTGCTCGCCGGGCTCCGTCCGCGATTTCGCGCGTACTCGCTGCGACCGTGTTCGACTACTGTCTCCGGCGCGGAGCGCCGTCGACGACCACACCGCGACCGCATCACGTGTCTCCCGCCTGCCGGTTGTGAGGGTAGCGTCGCTCCACGGTATGACATCAGACCAGCCGTCTCGCGTACCCCCCTGCGAGAGCAGAGGATATTTGACGAACGGGAACGGAGAACCAGTCACAGGCCCATACCCATTCAGCCTGCTTCTGGGGGTGGTGGAACACCCCCGGACCTCCGCCGTTGAGAGTCTCACGTATCTCTTTCTTTGCTCCGAGGTGAGACCCACTGCCCTTAATGATTTTCCCTCTCCGGAATACGACCAAATTCGACCTACGCGTTGTCGTTGCCGTCGTCGTTGCCGTCGTCACTGGCCTCGTCGGTAGGGTTAGTAGAGGTAGAGAGCAGAGGGTCCTGTTCGGTAAACAAGTCGTATTGGCCATTTGGGTCATTCACGTCGAAGATGGAGTCAGAAGAGGTGGAGGGATTTCCGTTCCAGCTGTAGTCGTCGCTAGACCCCGTATACTGCCCATACCTACCAGAACTGTTCCAGCCAGAATTTGTAGTCTGGAGAGAGGGCGTAGTGGTCGGGAACAGAGGGCGAGAGGAAGTACGGATTCCATCATCTGACTCGGCAGAGTCATCCTCCTCCTCCTCATCATCAGGAATCAGCCCAATCCACCCGACAGACGATGCGGTTACGACGACCGCGCCAATCAGACCAACGAGCTTGAAGAATATCCCATCATTCACGTACACAGGGAGCTCTCCCGTCGATATCTCGACCACCACTGGCCAGAGGAGGTAGAGAACGGACCAAGAGAAGATAGTGGCAGGAACGAGTTCGAGGAACCAGATGCGCGATTGGGAAAGAGTGAGGTCCTTCTCCATGAGCGTGGCGTGAATGGCCAGCCACGAGAGGACCATCAGAACGAGCAACATGAGGTTCAGGGGGACGAGACCGGGGACCCACTCTGACATATCCTATTTAAATAGTGTAGACATAAGAATGTTCGCAGTCAGAGGGTCAGAGAGCCCGTTACCGACGGTTTTCGAAGGCCCTCGTAAGAGACTGAAGAGGGGTGATGGAACCGACCAGTGGGACGCGACCACGGACCCACTCGCCTCGAACGAGTCTCACGACGCATTCACCCGGTTTGAACCGCTGTATTACCGAACGGTCGAGCGGAGCGTCGTCGAGACCCATCTCCTCCTGAATGTGGTCCAGAGAAGAGGTATCGTGAGACTGGAGTAGAACCTGCTGTACGAGTCCTGAGAGCAATGCCGAGGCCCTCCCCTTGCCATACGAATCCTCCAGCTGGCCGATGCTCTGAACACCTAAAATCGCCCGTGTATCGGTGCTCCGTCCTGCGTTGACCAAGTCATCAAGTCGGCGAACCCGAGGTAGACGGTCGAACTCGTCGAGGACGAATGTACAGGGGGTCGAAGAATCTGCCAGAGACCACCGAATTGCCCAGTCAATCGCCCACCTAAAGAGGGGTTTCGCGCTCTCTCCTTGGACGATAGGGTAATCTAGGAGCAGTACAGCCCCGTCTGGGTTCTCAATGTACTCACGGATAGCGAACTCACCCGTCGATGAGGCAAACCCGCTGAACAAGTCTGTTACAACCTGTTGGACCGATGCCCAGACGCCAGCTGCTTGACGGTCTGCATCAGGGTCGAGGGCAGAACGGTCAAGGTCAGTGTATGACCCGAGCGACTCGTACACATCCAACCGAGAGCGAGACTGGAAGAACGCAACGAGGTCCGCGTTCGATATGTCCTCCCCCTGTTCGTCAGCCTCTCTCCAGAGGTAGATACACACCACAGTGAACACTTGTCGAGCAGCCGCTAGGAAGAAATCGCCATCATCAGCAGGAGGGAAAAGCGACCGACACATCTCTCTTATTTCGAACTCATCTCGAACCTCGTTGAAGAGATTCCAGCCTGACGTTGTGAATCGGATTGTGGGACGGTCGAAGTCTCCAGCGCCGAAATCTCCCTTGTAGTCAAATACGATTAGCGGCCCCTCATCAGCCAACTGAGGGAGCAGATGACCGATTGCGTTCGTCTTCCCAGCCCCCGACGACCCGAGGAACAACGTCGAGCGACGTTCTATCCCAATATGCGGCAACCAACCCGCAAATCGCGACGGTCGACGGTCGGTGATGATTCGTAGAGGCAGCACCCATCCCCCAGAGCGGCTCGCAGCGAACCAACCCACGCGGGACAGAACCTCACGCCCGATTATCCAGAGACCTGCGAACACAGCGAGCACCACCACGGCACCCAGTACGAGCACCAGAGGACCCGGGGTAGGTACGTCAGCTATCCATGGAGCCAGCGGGAGAACAGCGAGTGACCGACCATGCGGGCGGTTCTGTTCGTGCCCCTCTCGAAACTGGTCAGCAGCGAGCTGACGTAGTGCTGAGAGGTCATCTGCATCGAGATAGAGGTCGTGTCGCTGACCTGTTAGCGCCACCTGTACATGGGGATGGTCGGTATCGCGATGGACCGCTAATAACCACCGACAGCTCGGATGTCCCCTGAAGAACTCAGAAAGCGTCTGTCGAGCCGCCAGCAGCATCTCATCATCAGTCATAGTCTCGCCATATTCCGGGCTGAAAACGAGCTGACGCTCGAACTGATGTCGCTCGCTGGCGTCCAGAAACGTCTGGACATCGGTGTTCGACGCCAGCTGACCAGTACGCGTATACAGGCCAGCACCTCGGTCGAGGTATCCCAACAAATCGTCAGCAGACGACGCTTGGTAGTCTGTGTGCACTATCACCGGTCATCACCGCCGTTGTCACGGAGAGCATCGAAGTCGAGGCCTTCAGTCCCAGATGACTCCGAGATGTCGATATCGAGGTTCTGTCTGAGACGTCGAGAACCAGTCGAGAGAGCCTCCCGACGCTCAGAATCCTCAAACTCTCGCTTCAGTAGCTCCCAGTTTGCGACAGTATAGCAGGAACTCCGTGCAACCATGTCGGCCACATCCCGAGCGATGGCAGCCATCTCATCCTTCGCGAGCGAGTGTAACTCGGTCAGGCGCTCCTCAGCACGGACCTCGGCGGATATCTCGTCCTGTGCGTCCATTACGAGCGCCCGGTCAAGGACACGAGCACACCACGTCGAGACGGACTCTCCGTCGTGAGCAGCACGCCGTTCGACCTCCTCTTTCGTGGAGGGTGTGACGTACACGATGACCTTCGCACTCCGGGTCATCGCGACCACCCCTCACCAACTGCTGGGCAAGATAAAATCCGCATCCAGTGCGGACGGAATCGCGGTACGGCACCCAAACCATTGTGACTCACCATGATTGTAAGATGAGTTACATCTTTGCAAAGGTATTGTGGCGTCCGAAAACTTGTCTATTCACGCCTTCATACTAGCGGTGAAGGTGCTCACCGTGCCGAGGTTAACAATTACTCTTGATGAAGAACAGAAAGAGCTCGTAGATGAATTATCGAGTGACGGCGGCCCGTATGAGTCGAAAAGCGAGGCGGTGAGGAACCTCATACAGGACGGTGAACGAGCTCAAGAACTAGAACGAACGGTCGAACGGCTTCAGAACGAAAAGCGGGCACTAATTGAAAACCGACAGGAAACCACTGAGCTCGCTAATTACGTGGAGGAGGAGCGTTCTTGGCGAAGTGCTCCAATATCAACGCGGCTGAAATGGTGGGTTTTCGGTCGCGAATAGGCAATCAATCGTCGTCTCGAAGTGAAAACGCGGTCTGGAGGATTGCGGCCAGAACAAGCATCCACACGCTGGCAGTATCGAGGATTCCCTGTATATAGCCGACAACCG
>NZ_JALLGW010000008.1 GCF_023074835.1 Halomarina salina | reverse complement strand
GCTGTCTGGCGGTTTGCGGTCAACCACTATGACGATGGATGGGGAAGGAGAGTCTCTCCCCCCTCCCCTCCCTCCCCTATGGTAAGGGTGAGTGGTGGTTGTGGCACCACCCGAATCCCCCATCCCATAGGGGAGGGAGGACCAAGAGGTGGTCTCGGTGTCTGACCGAGTCCGCGTCGACTGGTACGTACCGACGGCTGAGTGGGAACAGTTCCGCGAGTACGTCGAGAGCGAATACGGTGAGATAGAGGGCTATCTTGGTCGGGAAACCGAGAGAGCGATGCAGCAGTACGTCGACACCGACGGCTACGGCAGTGTCGAGGAGCGAGTCAATCGTCTCGTCCGAGCGGCGGGTCGGAGGCCCGACGACCTTGACGAAGAAAAAAATCTTTCCAGCGACCTCGACCGGTCCGAGACGACTCGTGCATACGCCAGTGTCGAGTCGGAGGTCAAAGACGAGTTCCGAGAGGCTGTCAAAGACGAGTCGGACCCGTACGGCGTCATATTGGCAAAAGCGGTCAGGGAGTATCGGGGAGGTGGCCGCGCTGGACGCCTCGAACGGAAGCTTGACCGTGTCCTCGACGACGCCGAGGCGCTGCTCGCGACTGCGAGCGAGGACACCGACACCGGCCTCAGGAAGAACGGCCGCGAAGTGAAGACCGTCGCTATCTGCAACCAGCTCGACGAGCAGTTCACCGACAAGGAGCTCGTCGGCACTATCCAGGACACCGCGGGTGTGTCGAGTGCACCGTCGGTCCGGCAGTACCGGGAGGAAGTGGTCGAGCGCCTTGACGTCGAACCGCACCCGGCCAACTCCGACCTATGGGTTCCCCGGGAGGTCGTCGACGACCTCCTCGGTGAGGGTGTCCCCCGTGAGTGCCGGATGCCTGTCGAGTACCTGGACCGCGAGCAGCGCGAGGAGCGCGTGATGCTGGAACTCGGCCGACGAGCAATTCCCCGCGACGGCAACGACAGTGTCTCGGCGACCGACGTCCGGACCGACCTGCTCGACGACGTCCCAGCACGGTCGACCGTGGCCGACATCCTTGGCGCCGTCGCCCGCACTGACGGGTATACCGTTCATGAGACGGGCGACACAGCGCGCCTCCGGGTCGACCTCAATACTGTCAACGCCTACAACCCCGAGTTGATGGGGCGCATCCGGGCCTACTACGACGAGGGGAGCACCCGTGACGCCTCTCTCACATCGTACAACGAGAGTGAGGACAGCGGAGACGAGACGGACGACATCGCCGCCGAGTGGGACGCACTCGACTCCGCGTCCCCTGACGCAGCGTTCGCGACCGACGGTGGCCCTGACGACCTCGAGGACTCCGACTGAGGGGGTTACCCCACTCGTTCGAACCACAGTCGGAAGCGTGGGGTAACTGGTGATGACCGCGGCGGGCCTGTCGGAGCCTGCCGTGCGAGCCTCAATCCGGCCGGTCTTTCATGTTGTGGAGAGACGGGGCTTTTCTCCCCGTCTCGCGGTCTGAATGCGGGTTGTCGGGTCCGTGAGGGGACCCGTCAACCCTGTCAGGGGTTTTCCCTTCCGTGATGACCGTCGTCGCCTGCCGGAGCGACGTCGCGAGCATCCTCTCCGGCTGGTCGTCCGTGTGCTGTTGGATGGGGCGAGCAGCCCCTCTCGGTCCTCTGGGGACCATCTGCTAATTTCCCATTTTTATGCGCCGCGCTAAGCGGCAGATAGACAACATCTAATCATGACCCGACGCCCTGAACCTTCGGCAGAGACACTTCCTCTCTCGGCTCTCTCCGACTCATCCCCTGGGGGTGGTCACCCGTGACCGACGATGACCCGCCAGGAGATCCACCTCCGGACATCGACGACATCCTCTCGCTCCTCGAGGCTGGCATCCGCGAGGCGCACCGAAAGGTCGAGAACGGCCGAGTCCGGGATGCCGAGAACGAGAAGGTCCGCATCAAGTGGATTCGTGCTCTCGCCTACTCGGCCGGGCAGTATCGCCAACTCCTCCGCGATAAGGAGTTAGAGGAACTCAACGACCGCATCGAAGAACTCGAAGAACAGCAGCAGCGACCGTAACTCATCCCATCACATCATGTCCACAGACACCACTCCGAGCAGCAGTACTGACAGCAGCACCGCCTTCCGAACCACCTACACCGACGGTACGGGCCTTCCTCCTGGACTCGACGACTACCTCGTGTTTGTCCCTGGCCACTCGGGCCATAGGCACCAGTCGTCGACGGCGACGTCGGTCGCGCCCGACGTCGACCTCATCGCGACGGCCGCGACGCCCGACGCGAGCATCCGGCCGACGCTCAGTGTCGAGGCCCGATTCTCGCCGGTCGACGACACCTCGCCAGTCCCGACCCATGCCCTCCACGTCGAGGAACTCTCGCTCGCCGAAGCTACCGCCGAGGCATTCCGATCGGCGTACGCCGAGACGGTTGTCTCCCGGTATAACGGCATCGAGGACCGACGTGAACAGTCGGCGGTCGTCGGCGCGGAGATCGAGGCCGCGCTCACCGACCTTGCTGAGCAGCTCGCCGCTGGTAGGGCCCTCGTCCTGTCCCAGGCAGCCCACTACTACGTCCTCTCGACGACGTCGGTGCGACACCTCCCGACGGGTGACTGGGAGGTCGAGATTGATACTGCTGGCGAGTTCGGTCGGGATACAGTCCTCCACCTCTCTCCGGAAGAGTGGACGGCATCAGCGCTCGGTCGCCAGAACCTGCACCTCCCGCCCCGGCCCAGCGCAGGCCCGACCACTGGCGGGACGGACGTCCGCAACGGGTTCGACTGGCGAAACGAGTGGCCGGTCCTCCGACGGGCCTGGGGGGCGATGGCCGACGCGGACACTGGCGAGGAGGCCGAGCAGTGAGCGCCTCCTCCGGCCCCGCCAGTGCGTCGACCTCCTCTGCTGACGGCGGGCCGTTCCGCCGCGAAACCGAGGGTGGCGTTGAGTTCCTCGTCGCGCCGGTAGTCGCCCAGCGGGAGGGCGTCTATGCCTATCGCTCCGCGTCGGGTCGACCGACGTACGAGTTCGTCCCAGGGGACGAGCTGACGTCGAACGCGGCCGACTGGGAGGGCCAACCTCTCCTCCTCCGGCATCCGGAGGTCGACGGTACGACGACAACCACGGGCCACCCCAACGCCGCCCCGACGACCGTCGGTGAGTTCCGGTCTGCGTCGGAGCACTCGACCGACGACGCCCTCGCCGGTGAGGTCTGGATTCACGCCGAGGAGATCGGTCGCCACAACGGCGACCTCAGACGGTACGTCGACGATGTCCGCGGTGGCGCGTACGGTGAGGTTTCGACCAGTTACGTCCCCCGGATGGATTCGACGTCTGGACAGTACGACGGTCAGCGCTACGACGCCATCCAGCGCGACCTCAAGCCCGACCACCTCGCCCTCCTCCCCGACGCCGTCGGCAACTGCGACGTCGAGAGTATGCAGTGCGGTGTCGGCCGATTCAACGGCCGCTCCGACCTCCGCGCGAACCACCACCCAAACAGCTCGCCAACTAACTCGCCCTCCTCCCCATCAACCATGTCCGACAACAGCACCAGTAGCACCGACGCCGTCAGTTCCACCCCCGCCCGCCGCCAACTCGCTGCGGAGAGCGACCTACCCTCCGAATACGTCGAGGATATGCCGGAGTCGCGAGTGTTCGAACTCGTCGACGCGATCGACGACGCTCGCCGGACCCTCCGTGCGAACAGTTCCATCACTCCCCACGGGAAGAACGCGCAGGCGCTTCTCGAAATCGCAGAGGAGGTCTCGCCGCGGTCGAACGGCGAGGAGAAGGAGACCGAGATGCCGACCGCTGGGATGGGTAACCGCGACGAGTCACGACCGCGCGGCAACTCGTCGATGCGGTCGCGACAGCCCTCGGTGACCCTCTCTCCCGCCGCGAAGCTCAGGAACGAGAAAAAGCGCGCTGAGCAGGCCGAGGAGAACCGGACGAATCGCGGGAATGGGACTGCCACTCCCGCCGGGTATGAGGGCTTCAAACGTCGACAGGCCGAGAAGAACCCCTGGGACCGGAGGGACCGATAGATGGCCCGCCCGACGAAGCGCTCGCTTGAGCGCCGCCTCGCGGACCTCGTCGAGGAGGAGACCCACGGCCCCGAGGATGGTGTCGAGTTGGAGTTCGAAGACGCAGCGACAGCCCAGCAGGTCCGCCAGGAGCGTGACGAGTTCACGGCGGGGGACCGCGAGCACTTCTCCGACACCGTTGCTGCGAGCATCCGGGAGGCCATGCGCGACCTCGACGAACCGGTGAGATTCGATGCCTAACGCTGTCCGTGACGAGAACCGCATCCCGGCGGTACGGGCGGCACTCCGCGCTGCCGAGGGGAGTATCGCCGAGTCCATCGCGACGGACGTCAACGAGACAGTTCGCGAGAACTGGTCCGCTGGGAAGAACGCCCTCGGTGGGGCGTGGGCCCCTAATGCACCGGAGACTATCCGGCAAAAGGGCGGGTCGACACCACTCATCGACACTGGTGAGACACGCGAGGCGATGGGTGTCTCCGCAGAGGGTGACACCGCCCGTGTCGGCCCGACGACCGACGAGGCGGCGAAGCTTATCGCGATTCACGAGCACGGCGTCCCGGAGCAGAACATCCCGGCCCGACCGGTTATCGGGCCCGCCGGGGAGTACGCCCATCAGGTCGCCGAGGACGTCGCGGAGAGAACGCTGACGAAGACGCTCGCCGGGGTGACCCTGTGATGGCCGACGCACCCGAGTCGGATGACGTCGACCACTGGGAGGTCCTCCGGGAGTACGAGAGTGGAGAGCGCGACGAGCTACCCGACGAGACCCGTGAGTACCACCACCGAATCAATCGGGAGTCCCAAGGCGCACTCCTCGACGAGCTCGCCAAGGGCCTCACCGCACTCAGCCAGGAGGACGACCAGTGACTGACCCCACAGACAACGTCGACGCGATCGACTACGAGAGCCAAGACCTCTCGGCGCTCGAAGAGCACCGGAGTACGGACCTCATTTGGTTTGGCATCCGCTTCCGGGTGTCAGAACCCGAGAGCTACCAGGAGGGACGGGCCCTTTTCGACCCCGTCAAGGATGTCGAGACCTGGGCTCACCGGACGCTGTCTATCCTCGTCGACGAGCCATCCCCACTCCGGCCTGTCCTCGACCACCTGACGCCGTGGCACGCAGTCCTCCTCGCCGCGGAGTGTCTCACCTGGCTCCGTGCCGACGAGTACCTCGACGAAATCGAGAACCTTCGCGAGCTACAGTCCAACGACCCGACTTCCCTGGGCTCGCTTCGGTGACTCCCACCTGGGACCCACACTCGTCAATCTGACTCCCACCTGACTCCCAGTACCGGCATCTACCACTCCTCCCCCGGCACCCTCTCCGCACTCAACTTCCCCCTCACCTCCTCCGCATTAGGTATCGTTCTCTGAGCCTGCCGGGAATTTTCCGAGAAGGCTACTTCCGGGGCCTCGCCGGTCCTCGATAGGGCACACCCCACGTCTCCGTCGAATCGCTCGCCAGCCATCGCCCTCCTCCCCCGCTCAGCCATGTCCTCACAGTCCCCCACCTCACCAGCGAGTCGTATCGCCAGCAGCAGCACCGTCGTCCGTTCGGAGGTGGCCTGACCGTGGTGTCGGGCGGCCTCGTTCGCCGTCTCTTCGTCGAGATACGGGTCGACGCCGACCAAGCTGTCGCTGGTCTCGCAACTGTTGATGAGGCGGCCGACCAGGCGGGCGACTCGCTGGATCGGGCAGGGTCCCGTGCTGACGACCTCCGATCGGCGTTCCTTGGCGTCGGTGCCGTCACCGCGGGCCTCACCGTCGGCCTCGGTCTCATCGCCCGGCAGGGCGCGAACATCGACGAGACGTTTCAGACGGTCCAGAGCGTCACGGGAGCCACCTCGTCGGAACTCTCGGCGATGCGAGACACGACCCAGGAACTCGCCGCGACGACGACTCAGAGCGCCGGTCAAATCGCACAGGGGTTCAAATACCTCGCATACAGCGGCCTCGACGCGAAGGAATCAATCGCCGCTATCGACGAGGTGGCTGAGCTGGCGACTGTCTCTCAGATGTCGCTGGCCGATGCCACCAGATCGGTCACGAGTACGCTCTCGTCGTTCGGGCTCGAAGCCTCGAAAGCAGGGGATGTCGCGAGCACGATGTCAAGCGTGTTCGCCTCGTCGGACGTCGAACTCAGCGAGCTCTCCGAGACGCTCTCATACGTGTCGTCGCAGGCTAACACGGCGTCTCAGGACCTTGCTACCACGGCTGGGGCTGCTGGAATATTGTCCGATGCTGGCATCAGGTCGAGCAGGGCAGGGACTACTCTCAGAGGCATCCTTGCCTCGCTTTCGGATCCGTCCGGGAAGGCCGCCGAAGCGCTGAAAACCCTCGGACTGAGCATCAGCGACTTCAGCGACCAGGAGGGGGATCTCCTGAGTCTGGACACGGTGTTCCAGAAACTGCAGTCGCGGATGAAAGACATGGGTTCCCAGCAACGGACCCGCATTCTTCAACAGCTCTTCGGCCGCGAAGCAGCGTCTGGGGCCGCGGTCCTCGTCAACCGAGTTGGCGACCTCTCCGAGAAAATCAATCAGGTGTCCGCGGCCAACCTGCAGTCCGCGATTGACGCGCTGAGGGAGGCCGAGGCATCGGCACTTGACCAGCGCACGACCGACCTCGGCGTCTCCCTCTCCCCGGACATGAATCGGGAGGAGGTGCTGAGTCAGTTCCAGCAGCTCTCCGAAGAGGTCGACCAGGAGGAGCTCCAGCAGCAAATCAAGGTCGGTCTGAACGTCGGAGATGGGGCCGCGGAGTACCTCGCTGGCGAACTTGAGGCCGGGACGTCAGTCGACTCCCTCGCCTCGTCGATGGAGTCGGCGGTGACGGCCGGGGAACTCGCCTCGGACAAACTCAGCACCGTCAATGGTCGCCTGCGCTATCTCGCCGGTTCAGCGCAGAGCGCCGCCTATTCGATGTATGCGGGTTTCCGACCGGCACTGAGCATCATCCTCGACGGCCTCGTCGCGTTCGCTGACGTCGTCACTGCCGTTCCCGGCGCACTGAAGGTGTTCGGTGCGGCGATGTTCGCGACGGCCGCCGCCGGGGTGGCCCTCACCGCTTCGCTCGGGATGACCATCGCGAGGAGTCGCCTACAGGCCGCCCTCGCCGCTGACTCGGCGTCCGCGACGTGGGCCCAGGCGATGGCCCAGCGAGGGGCCGCGGCTGCTTCACGGGCCGCTGCTGGCGCTCAGGCTGTCTACACCGCTGCCCTTCAGGGGAATCTCCTCGCTCTCACGAGACAGAAAGGCGCGCAGGCGGCGGCAACGCTCGCGACGTGGCGGTCAACCGCTGCCGAACGGGCGAGCGCGGCGGCGACCTGGGCGTCGACGGCCGCAACGAATGCACGGACCATCGCGAGCAACGGTGCGGCCGCCGCCCAGAACCTCTACGCGGCGGCGACGAACCGTCTCTCCCTCGCCCTCGCCCGACAGAAGGTTGCGGCGGCGGCGAGCGCGGCGGCGACGTACGCGACGACGGGTGCGAGTTACGCCGCTGCGGCCGCGTCGTCCGTCCTCTCGACGGTCATGGGCGTCGGTGTGACCGGCGCGTTCTACGCTGCTGCTGCTGCAGCCGTCTCCTTCATGGTAGCGCTGGGCCCCATCGGCTGGGTCGCCCTCGCCGCGGGGGCCCTGCTCGTCGGTGCCGCCGTCTCCGACCTCGGCGGCACCATCGACGCCGTCCTCGGACCCGTGAGCGCGCTCGTCGGTCTCGGTGGCGACCTCCTCGGGTGGACGCTCGACCTCGCCGGCGCGGTCCTCGACCTCGCCGGGGCGCTCGCAGGTCTCGGCCTCGGTGTCGTCCTCGCACCATTCGAAGCGTTCTATAACCTCGTCAACGCGCTGACTGGCGGCGGTATCGACGAGGCGGCAGCGTCGGTCGGCGGACTCGCTGAGTCGGCCGCGGCGCTGCTCGCGCCACTCGTCGAGCTCCCAGGAACCATCCGGGGGGTGGCCGACTCTATCCGGGGGTTCGACCCCGGCGAGTTCCTCTCCTCACTTCCGGGACAGGCGGCGAGCGCCGCCGCTGACGTTCCCGGCGCGATAGCAGGGGCGCTCGGTGGGTTCTCCTGGACGGTATTCTTCCCACCCCTGGCCCTGACTGAATTCGTCACCGGCGTCGACCTCGGTGACTACGTTGAGTGGCCTGGGTGGGATGCTATCGTCCCCGAGTTCTCGTGGCCGTCTATCCCGAGTCTGAAGCTCGGAGAGCAGGCGACGGCGTCTGTCGGACTCGACATCGGCAACTGGTCGCTCCCGAGTCTCTCGCTCCCGGCACTCGACATCGGCAACCCACTCGCGGGTGTCGAGTCGGCGGTGTCTGACTCCGTCGCTGGGGTGCAGGCGTCGCTCACCGGCCTGTGGTCCGCCTTCGAGCAGCGCTTCCCACGGACGGCTGAGGCGCTCGCGACCCGTGCGGAGGACGTCGGCAACGTCGTCCAGTGGGTCGGCGACCAGTTCGACGCTGCAGGTGATACTGTTGCCCGGACCCTCCGCCCGCTCGAAGGGTGGGCCGACACCGCCGGTGACGTCGCCCGGACGGCCGGGATGCTGACGCTCGGACCGCTCGTCCTCGGTCTCCGCGCCGCGGGCGACGCGGCGGGCTGGGCGGGCGAGCAGTTCGACCGCCTCGTCGGATCGCCGATCGGAGGCTTCGTCGACGGGGTTGAGTCGGGGGTTCAGGACGTCCGGACGTCGCTCCGCAACGCTATTCCGTCGACCGGTGAGGTTCTCGGCGGACTGGGCGACCTTGGCGGTGCCGTCGCCAGTCAGCTCGGCACTGGCCTTGACGTGACGCTCGCGAGCATCCTCACCCCGGAGACCATGCTCCCGAAGGTTGGTCAGTGGTGGTATGACGCCGGGGCGGGCCTCGTCGACGCACTTGTCAACGGCGTCACGTCCGCGCCGGACGCGGTCGCCGGTGCCGTCGAGGGAGTCGTCGACGACGTCGCTTCGTACCTCCCAGGGAGCGACGCCGAACGCGGTCCACTGAGCAACCTGACGGCCCGCGGGCAAGCGCTCCCCGAGACGATGGCCTCCGGAGCCCAACGCGGGGAGGGGTCGCTCGCGTCCACGCTCGCGTCGGTCCTCAGCACGGCTATGCCGTCGATGGGTGCGCTGGACGTCGGCCCGCTCGCCGCTCAGCCCAACGGCGTGAACGGTGCTCTCTCGGGAGTCGGTCAGATGGCTGGCCTCTTCCCCGGTGTCCAGGTGGCGACGCCGACGGTCAACGCTCCCGATCCACCCAGCGTTAACGCGGACGTCGACGGCGGTCAATTCCCGTCGGGTCCGGAGTTGGCACGGCAGATCGCGCAGGCGAACGCTCGCGAGGGGGCGCTTGGTGACTCGTCGGTGACCGTCTCCGCGCCGACGATCGAGCGCTCGGCCTCTCGCGAGGAAATGCGCCAGCTCCTCCGCGAGGAGGGGCTCTCGAAGAAGCAGGTCGAGCAGATTATCACCGCCGCCTTCCGCGACGGTGACGCCGGTCCCAAGCCTGGACGGCGGTCCGGGTGAGAACCTCCACGAGAACGGAAAACGGGCGATGCGTCGAACCGGCGAACGTACGCGCAGCTAAGTATCCGGGAAAGGCCGAAAAGTGGCCCTTCGCGCCTTGAAGGGGGCATATAGACAATCACGTTCCAGAGACTTAACTAGTTCGATTTGATAACATCAACCATTCACACAATGAACTCTGCACACCAACTGACGTATCCCGCGAAAGTAGCGCTCAACCGGCTGCAGTGGGACGGAGAGGCCTGTTTCGGAGAGTTGCGCGATGACCTCGAAATGCCCGAGTCAACGCTCGCGAAGGCGCTGAAGCAACTCCGTGAGGCAGGGGTCGTCGACAAGCGAGACGGCGAGGACGACGCCCGGAGGTCAATTTACTCGGTTGTCGAGGACGCATCGGCGACGTCGTCGGTGAGCGCAACGTGAGTCCTTCGGAGCGAGTCGAGAGCCAGCGGCAAACGGACAGCGAGTAGTACGATTCCCTGTCGATTCAACGTCGCTGGCAGTCTCGAAGTGCACACGACCCCAAGTCCCGAACGGTTTTTGTACCCGTGCGAGAATCGACAGATAGCGTCAGGGACGTGAGGCACCCCGGACGCGCGACTAACCGCCTCAACTGCATGGCGTGTGAGAACAACCATGCGGTCACCGCGGCCCTCATCACGGCGAGTGCAACACTGCTGGCTGCCGGTCATCCGGCTGGCTGGCTGTTCCTCGTGCTGTACGTGATGCGGAGCCAGGAAACGGATTGCCGGTGACCGCCACGAGAGAGGTATCGTCGGGCCGCTGCCACGGCCTGCGACCACGCGGTATCATTCTTTGTCACCCTCGTACAGAGAGCGACGCGGACTGACTGACGTGGTTCTTGAGACACCTGGGTTGTGGTACGTGGCGGTGTCAGACAGGAATATACGGTGTGACACTAAAACAGTTTTGATTAGCATAATGTCTGATACCATTGTATTGTCTGAGATTCAAGAATCCCTATAGGGTCCGACTTCTCGGCCGAGCTGACATGAAAAGCGGAAATATTGACCAGGTATTTCTGCTGGAATGACCTAAGATAGGAAAATCGCCATACGGCAGCGGAATGACTATAGGCCCGTGAGCATGGATTAGAATGATTACCCTCGCTGAGGGACCCAAACCTCAGCGACGGGAGGCAATTGCGACCTCGTAGAGGTTGCCCAGGGTGACCGCGTAGCCGGTGACGATGAGCACGATCGCAAGCGTCACGCTCCCGATAATCAGCCAGGGCGAAACCTGATTCTGCGCAAGCGCAAACCTCGCCCACCCAGTCCAAAAGAGACTGAGTATACCGGCCCCAATTGCGCTAACTGCAAACTTCGCTCCGGATTTCGCCCAATTCGTTCTATCTTTGTCTGGTAACTCAACCATACGTCCATATATATCTTATTTGCAGGTAAATACCTGACGGAGATTAGAATAAGGAACCGAACACTTCTCACTGACAGCAGTATGAGCCGGTTCGATATCAGCCCATAGACGATTGTGTTGATGCGCACGTGGGCACGCTCGTCGGAACGCTCATAGGTGTTGGCTCCTCGCTGGTCAGTATGACACTCACCCCCGACGACGTGCTCAACGCGATTGGCGAGCTCCATCGAGCGACCGGACGGCCCGTGACGACGGCCAGCGAGGTCGCTGCCCACCTCGACGCCTCGAAACGGACCGTCAACGACCGCCTCTCGACGCTTGCGTACGCCGAGAAAATTGGCCGGTTCGAAGCCGGTGGCCGGTCAGTCGTTTACTGGGACCCCGACGTCGTCGCGGTGATAAGCGCCGAGACGAGCACCGACGACCGGACCCATGAAGGAACCGACGAGAGTGCGTACGAACGCACGTACGAAAGCAACGGTGCCGACGAGCGCCCCCATGTCCGTGCCCACGAGCGCACAGACGAGAGCGCCGACGACACTCCGACCGCGCCCCGGGGAGAGGGGAGCGGTGTCACGGCCGCGCCGGTCGACGAACCGGACGGTGACAGCCCCGGCGGTGACAGCGACGAGCAGACGGTGCTCGACGCCGTAAGCTTCCCCAGCACGCGGGACCGCGAGGCGTGCGTAGCGGCCGTCCTCGCCGTCCGCGAGTACCTCCGAGAGCACGGCCCGACGTCGCGAGCTGACCTCGTCGACCAGGTCATGCCGAAGCACACCGTCGGCTATGACGTCCCGGATCCAGAGCGAGAAAGTCGTTACCGCGGCGGATGGTGGCGCTCAGTGGTGAAACCCGCCCTCGAGGAGTATGAGGACGTCGAGAAACCGAAGGGCGGCGGCCGGTGGTCGCTCGTCGACTCCGAATCGTTGTAAATCGCCCGACGACAGGCGAAAACGCTTTACCTCTCCCAGATGTAGCTATAGGTAACCCGTCGCCCTCCATAGCGACCGGTCGCCTGACCAGCCTTGGCTGAGTTGGGAGACCAACCACATACACTCTCCGAATCTTGAAGTAGCAGGCCGTGAGTTGTCCAAATAATGCACCCTCAGTGTCTTAGGTGCGAGCGGCGTCTTTCTGCTCCTACTCCCGGAGACCCACCACGGCTTTCCAAGAAGTTCTGCTCGCGCCAGTGCGAAACCGAGTATCATAAGGAAAACCGGGCGGAGAAGTATAGCAAGTTGGCAGAGGAGCGTTACTAAAACGCTATTTCCGCACTCTACGAATCACGCTGATTCGGGGCGATAACAAATGCAGAGAGGTCATCGACGTCCGAGTAGTCTTTATCCGTCGCAAGAACCGTCAAGTCCCTTCTACGGGCAATCCCAGCGATTAGGATATCAAACTCGTTGATGATGTTTCCCTCATTAAGAAGCTCGTCTTTTATCGCGCTGGCCTCGAGTGCATCGGCTCTGGAAAATGGCACAGGGTCGGCCCACGAGAGGGCGGAGTCAACAGTCGCCGGTGACTCAGAATCGCTGTCTGCCCGGCGGGCTCCCACGTAGAGTTCATACAGAACTGGGGACGGAATCTTGTACCCCGGATTCGACTCGTCAACCACTCTCCCGACGAGATCGGGTGGCGAACGAAGGACCTCGATCGTGTACTGCTGCTCGTTGAGATAGTCGATGGCGAAGCTGCTGTCAACGAGAAAGGGCATCGCGCTCCTTGGCGTCCTCATTGAATTTTTCCTCGACCTCGCGAGCACGCTCGGCGAAGTCCGTTCCCGCGAAGGCTCCGAACCCGGCCTCAAAGTCGTCAGCTGACGATGAGTCGTCTTCTGGCACCCACCATACCTGAGCGCGCGAGCCGACGTCCATGCTGTCGAGGTCGCCCTTCTCGCGGAGGCCTTTGAGTCGGTCGAGAGTCGCTCGACTCCCGATCGGGAGCTCTTCAGCAACCATCGAGGTGGTGAGGACAGGAGTCTCGGCCCTCGCGAATACCTCAATAATGTCCGCGTCGGTCACCCTCGGAGGACGTCCAACGCTGGTCTCTTCGTTCATACCTAAGCATTCGGCATAGTGCTACTAAAAACCTCCCACCGACAGAACTAAGTTACCTCCGATGGTACGAAGTAATAGAGACAGACCGGTCCCTCGGGGCGTTGCGTTCGGAAAGCGCCCGGGTGCTTGGACCCACCCGGGCCGGTTGTCTCAAGACTGGACAACCATGACGCAATTCGACACAGCGGCGGAAGAGCGTATCGACCTCAGCGAGCGGGACGTTCGCGCGCTGACTGACTACCTCCTCGTCGTCGAGGAGGCCCCCGGCGTGTACGACGTCTACGGTGAGGGCGGCGACCGATACACCGTCGACCGCGATACATCCTCCTGTACCTGCCCCGACGCCCAGTACCGTGGCGTCGAGTGCAAGCACCAGAGAAGGGTCGCGTTCCACGTCGGCGAGCGGGAGATCCCCGAGTGGATCGACCTCGGCGCCGTCGACGAGCTCCTCGTCAGCTACCTCGGCCTCGACGACGCCGGCGTGCCGGAAACGCGCGTCGCGACCGACGGCGGTGAAATCATCGTCGCCGGTGACGACGGCGAGATTCTCGAGGATAGCGACGAGGACGAGGAGGACACCGAGCCCCACCGCGCCGTCCCCCCGTACGACCACGAGCCTCGTGGGTTCTACTCCGATGAGGAGTATGACGACAACTACAGTTGTCACGAGGGGCGCGAATGACACCCGGACGCGCCGAGGGCTTCGAGCGGGCCGCTGACGGACTCACTGACGTTGTCGATGCAATCGACGACGTCGACCTCAACGCGATGCAGACCGAGGACGTGCGGACCGTCCTCGACGCGAGGGAGACGCTCGAAGACCTGACCGGCCAGTACCGACACGACCAGCGCGCCTACCAGCGGAACCAGCGCGAGGAGGAGTGACCCATGCCCGAATGCGACGAATGCGGCGGACACGTCTCCCAGGCGTTTGTTCGCGTTTTCGCGGACAACGATGGCGACCTCCTCGCCTGCCCCAGCTGCTCGACGTTCGCTGAACTGAGCGGCGGGATGATGGAGTGACCGGAACAGTGTCCAGCGGGCCCTCCGACGTACTAAAGTGGGAGGGGTCCATCAGGACACACAGTCACAAACTGCCACATAACGCCAAAACAACTCACGCGCGGCTGACGAGCGTGAAAACGAAGGGAAGGACCCTTGAACATCCTCCCCTTCGTTTTCCCTGCTCTTGAACCTTCGGGAGAGACTTCCACGTAGTTTCCCGGAACTCTACTTCCCGGAGAGAGCCGCGTGCTACCATCTACCATGCACGCGACACTCATCGACAACACGGCCGAGACGGATAGCCAGCACAACAGCAGCTCCGACGAGCGCGGTCTCACGCCTATCGAGGGCGTCTGCGGCGACTACTGCCCGAACTGTGGGTCGACACTTCGCGACGACGCTCGCGAGTGCCCTCGGTGCCGGAAGGGGATTTGCCGATGACCCACTCCCCGCTGACGCCGGTCGCCGCCCTCACTCGAAGAAATCTTTTTTCTTCGAACAGCGACGCGAAGCGGTCGGTCGGTATCGAGGCCGCCCCCCGGACCGCACACCTCGGCGGTGCTGTCTGGCGGTTTGCGGTCAACCACTATGACGATGGATGGGGAAGGAGAGTCTCTCCCCCCTCCCCTCCCTCCCCTATGGTAAGGGTGAGTGGTGGTTGTGGCACCACCCGAATCCCCCATCCCATAGGGGAGGGAGGACCAAGAGGTGGTCTCGGTGTCTGACCGAGTCCGCGTCGACTGGTACGTACCGACGGCTGAGTGGGA
>NZ_JALLGW010000007.1 GCF_023074835.1 Halomarina salina | reverse complement strand
CCGCTGCAGCCGATTCCGACACAAACCGGCGTATTGGGAACATATCGGGCACCGCTGGCGCGGTGCCCTTGCCCTCTTCGACTTTCAGCCGCAGCTCTCGCTATCAACAATCTACTTCGCAAGAGCGAAAAAGGAATCGCCATCCTCGATGATCGCACCTAGCAGACCCTGTCACGTTGGCCAGAGAGTTTGACAGAGGGCCGCATGCCGCGCGGAACCACGCGGCTCAACTTGCACGGATTTCTGGTTTGGTCAATACAGACTACGGTGGTGTCCACCACCTGCCGCTTTTTGAGTCCGTCGTGGAGCGCTTCTCGCTCGTCTTTGTCGGCTTCGGCGGCTTTCCGGCGGGATTTTTGACAACTCAATCCCGCTTCTTTGAGCAACCGCCGACAACGGATTGAGTATTCGACATCATACGCTTCCTGAAGATATTCTTAGGCAATCGCCGGCGTGGGCGCCGACACGTGGCACTGTTCAGATAAGGTCTGAGGAACGAGGGGGCCGAAATATAAGTTCCTATGCCTGATTTCGCCTGTCTCAGCAGCCTTAGCGACTGTATCGAGTTAGATTTCATTGAGCGAGAAGCAACACGGGAGCCGTTGATGGAATTCAGTATCCACCTCTATGCGGTAGAATTATCGATTTTGAATACTATTTGATTGCTCTATATTTTTGGTGTCCAACGCGCTCGATCCACCGTTCACAGCTGGGTGTAGAAAGCCGATTTACAGCCAGAGGACGGCAAACTCCCGAATCACGTCGCAGTCGACGAAACCGTAGTTCAACTCTACGATCAACGATTCTGGCTGTACACTGCAGTCAATCCCGAAACAAATGGGTTTTTGCATGTACGGCTGTTTTCGACCCGAGCAATCGTCCTAACAAAAAGTTCTTGCAGGAACCCCAAGAGAAATATGGCGTCCCTGACGCCGTGTTTCTCGTCGATGGCACACCATGGTAGCAAGCCGCGCTGTTCGAGGAAAAATATCCGATCTCAGCACGTCACCCATGGAAATCGGCATGCCGTCGAACGTGTTTTAAAGAGGTAAATAGACGAACGGAGCAGTTTGCAAACCATTTCTGCCACGCCTCAGCTGACTCCGCCGAAACATGGCTTCAAACCTTTGCGTTCGCGTGGAACCATCTAATCTGAACAATGCCGCGCGTTGATTCGACTTCTTTAGGTGGATCGTGAATAGTCTCTTCGAATTCTTCTTGCGGTGCTTCTGATAGCTTGCGCTTTCTCTCAGCTCGTTTATCATCAGACATAGCCTGCTCAAGCGACTCGTCAGTGTCGAGTCGCTTGAACCAGTTATAGATCGTGCACCGCTGGATGTCGTACCACTCGGATAATTCAGCTTATGTTACACCATTCTTCTACGCAATTGCCGCTAACAGCCTCTCGATAAGCTTTTTCCCTCAACATTGTCGAGGACTCTTTGCAGTTCTTCGATAGAGATCTCGTTGAGATGATTAATAATCTACTGCAACACAAATCGAGTAAAAAGTTTTATCGGAGACTATAGCTGTGGCAGACAATCAAGTCCACCGGAAACACGGTGTCTTGGAGAGTGGCTGTCTGCCGAACTCTTACATTCGAGGACGCTCCACTATCAATTCGGAGGAATCAGTCACACGCTCCTTCCACCCTGTATGAACACCGACGACTCGTCTCTCGGTCGCTGTCCGGCGTGTGGCAAGCAGATCTCTGAGGCGTGGCTCCTTGTCGAATACGAGAAGAATGACAGCACTCAGGGCATTTGGGCTGAGTGCCCGGTGTGTGAAGATGTCGTTGCGCCGGAACAGTAACCCCAGCGTCAATCGGCTTGGGCGTGTTCAGTTCGTTCTGTCGCCTCGATGCACTCCTCGAACTGAAGCGCACTCCGGATGTGGAAATTTTTCGTGTCAGGATCGTCCGCGTTGAGGGCTGTCCTGAGATGATCTGCTGCCTGTTCTTTGAGAGAAAGGCAGTCGCTCATCATGTGCCGATGTGATTCCTTGGATTTGTGGCTTCCCATCTGCCCGAGATCGTCTGACGGACTGTTGAGGAGTAGAATCAAGTGTTTTCCGCTAGACAAGCTGTGTAGGTTACGACTGATGGATATTCCTGACCAACTTCGTTGTCTGTTCTCTGCGTCTGTCGAGAAACGCAACGGCTCGTCTGTTATCGAAGTCCCAGAACAGGAGGTTCAGAGTGGTGATCTCCAGCCCGGTCAGACGTATCGTGTAGCTGTGCTGGCCACACCGACATCGGATACTGCCGGTGGGACCGACACGAAACCCCAGTCCACGCATACTCCACAGGCGCCGCCCGTTGAAGAGGGAGAGCAACGGACTGTCGAAATCGAAGATATCGGCGAGCAGGGCGACGGCATTACCCGTGTCGAGCGCGGCTTCGTCGTCATAGTTCCCAATACCGAACAGGGCGAACGTGTTACTGTCGAGATCACTGATGTCCAGACAAACGTTGCCTTCGCGGAGGTTGTCGAACGTCTGCACTATTACGACTAAGTTTCTGGAGGTAGTGGTATCCCTTTCTCTGCTTCCCTAACAGGGTGCGAATACAGTAGCTGATTGAGTATCCAGTCTACGATCCAGTTCAAGAAACAGGTAGACAGGTGAGAGCATATGCATTGAGACGGCCGGCCTCAACTACTGTCAGGCCTCGTTCTCTGCGAGGTCATTCGTCGCCGAGTTCCGAGAGCCGAGTCTGGATTTCCTCGGCATCTGCCTCAGAGAGCGCCTCAACACCGAACTGAACGAGTAGCGGGTAGAAGTGGCGGTTCTTCTTAAACTCGTCCTGACCCGCCTTGCGGAGCTTCAGCTGGGACTCGAGGTAGGTGTCCTCCATCTCGTCGAGGACATCGTCGGGAATGTAGATCGTCCGCCCGTTCCACTCGTCCTTGATGTTCGTCTTCGTTTTGCTCGTTTCGTTCGTTTCACTCGTTGAAGTCGATTCGGTCGTTTCGGTCGATGAACTGGATTCCACCGTTTCACTCACATCGCTCGTTTCGCTGGAATCAGCCTCGTCCCCCTCTTCGTAGTTGCCCTCGATGCCGGAAGCATCGCCCCAGCCGTCGGTCATGCTTCCACCTCCTCAGGCGCAGTCTTCTCAAACGTCTCGTCGAACAGGTCGGCGATCTCGTTGAACAGGTCGCGTGCATCCTCGACGCGCTGGTTCTCCTTGCCGAAGCCGAAGACGGACACACCCTCGCCAATCGACTGAGAGAGGTCGGTCCGCTTCGGGATCTCGAACACCGGGAGGGAGTACGCCGACTTGATCTCCTCGATGGTGTCGCGGTGTTCAGCGTTCTGCTCGACGCGGTTACAGACAATTGCGAGCCGATTGATGTCTCCGTACGCCTGTTCGAGGGAACTCAGCTGCTTTGCGAAAATCTGGAGGCTGTTGGCGTTGAGCTTCTCGGGAATGACGGGGATGACTACGTTGCCGGTCGCGACCAGGGCGTTGTCGGTGAGGACGTTCAGAGATGGCGGCGTGTCGACGATGATGTAGTCGTAGTCCTTGTCGAGCTCGTCCAGAGTCATCTCCAACCGCTCGCGACTCTTCGGCGCCTCAAGCAGCGTCTGGATGTTCTTGTTGTTCGCGAGCTTCTCGCTGGCGGGAAGGATGTCGAATTCCTCGTGCTCGACGATGATATCGTTCACCGACTCCATCTGGTCGAAGTCGAGAACGTCGAACAGTGTCGTACGGTCGGTATCGTAGTACAGATCGTTGTAGCCGAGTGAGCAGGTGAGCCCGCCGTGATAATCGATATCGACCAGGAGGACGTCGTGGCCTCGGGCGGAAAGTGCGCCGCCAGTATGAATGACGTCAGTTGTTTTCCCCGCGCCTCCCTTTTGATTCGCCACCGTGATTCGTGCGGTATTGGTGTCGGTCATTATCTTCGTTTCTCTCGTTGTGTTCGTTTCGTTCGTTTTTCTCGTTTAGTTCGG
Source organism: Halomarina salina (assembly GCF_023074835.1). Classification (NCBI taxonomy): domain Archaea; kingdom Methanobacteriati; phylum Methanobacteriota; class Halobacteria; order Halobacteriales; family Natronomonadaceae; genus Halomarina; species Halomarina salina. The sequence goes on along the minus strand of NZ_JALLGW010000007.1, from coordinate 13,548 downwards.
TGCGTTCGGTGAGGGTGTTTCACTCGGTGAGAGGATTACTACGGTGTTAAAACCAACTGTTCGTTCCACTCGTTGAAGCAAACTCACTCGTTGCCATCAACTCATTCATTCTGTTCGTTACGTTCGTTTCCTTCGTTTTGTTCATCGGGCAGAGGGTGCCAGTTCGTTCCTCAGAATGCGTTCAATACATTCGTTTTTCTCGTTCAGTTCGTTTTGTTCGTTGAATTCGTTATAATCGTTCCACGTGTTTTCAGCGGGAATCAGGACTACCTTCGAGAGTATGGAGAGAGATAGTGGCTTCATGGCCATTCGAGTAAGACTTTTAACTGTTACCGGATTATTGGTAACCACCAGATGTATGAGGTGCTCGACGACACGGCGGCACAGACCATCCTCGCCATCGAGAGTGGTGACTCTATTCGCCGTGTCGCCCAACACCTCCACACGCCGTACGAGACGGTGAGACAGGCCGTCAACCGTCTCGAAGACGCAGGCTACGTTGCCTATGATGACGGCCTCACTGTCGTCGACGAGCGCGTGAGGGACGCCGCACGCGAGCTCGTGGCTGCCAGCGCCGGCGTCAGTCCACCCTCTATCGAGGAAGCCTACGTCATCCCGCAGTTCAGTGACTGGCCGTTCGCGTTCACGCGGATCGACGCCGTCTACGTGTGGACTCAGGGCGGCTACCAGGTCGGTCGGAATCCAGACGACTATCCGCTGTTCCTTGCTGTCCGCGAGCAGGACGTCGACGCATGGGAGGCGTTTTTCGAGTCCTTCGACCTCCCGACCGCAGTTGAGCGACAGCCCCGAGACGAGCTGGACGGACCGCTACAGGTCGTCCTCGAGCCACGCCCCTCACTCGATATCGAGGACGTCGGGGGGTACCCGGTGATCCCGAGAGCTGAGACAATCGAGTATATGCGCGAGAATTACGCCCAGTTCCAGTCGGCGCTCGCGATGCTCGACCGGATGTACGAGGATCTCGACCTCGGCGTCACGTATCGAGAGACAGAACGGGCACAGCCATGAGCTTCACCAACCGAAGCGACGCACTCATCGAACTGCTCGAGGAACTCACCCAAGAGGGGCACGAGTACGTTCTCGTCGGCGGCTACGCTGTCTCAGCGTTCAATGCTCGCTTCTCCACCGACCTCGATATCGTCGTCGCGCCGGACTCAAAGGCTGACTTCGTCGAGTTCCTCGAACAGCAGGGATTCGAGGAGACGGACAGCCACGCCAAGGAGTGGTTCTACGACACCGAAGTCATCGAGTACGAGAAGCGGCTCACGCCGCAACAGCCGATCGGCTTCGACCTCTTGGTGAACGGACTCGGGTGTCGCCAGACGGAGGCACAGTGGTCGTTCGACTACCTGTACGACCACAGCCACCAACAGGAGGTGAGCGGGGGCATAGTGACGACGACGGCCAGAGTGATCGATGGGGCCGTCCTCGTGGCGGCAAAGCTCCACAGCGGCCGCGAAACAGACCTCCGGGACGTCCTGGCAGTGGCTGAAGAGATCGACCTCAACGCTGTCACGCCTCACCTGCGGCGAGGGGACGACAATGCCCTACGGGAGCAACTTGAGCGTGGACTGGATATCTTGGAGAGCGACGAACTCAAGCACGGATTTCGGAGTGACTTCGGGGCCTCAGCTGTCTCAGAAGAAACTGTCACCGCTCTCCAAGAGTATCTGTCCGCACAGATTGACCAGCTGAGCTGAAGCGGTCGGGACTCCCTTGACCAGAAGTGAAGATAAGGCCCTTCAGCGGTGCTTGCAGTCAGTCAAAAAATTGGAGGGGTGGTTGTCAGTCGACCGTCGCTAACACACGGACGTCCGTAGCTGAGTGTCGTTCCCGTTCAGTACGAGCACCGTGCTCGCGGAGGAACTCACCAATACGGTCGGCAAGGGCCTCCGCATCCACCCTATCGACGTGGACGATCAGCGTCGGATGTTCCTCGTCGCTGTTCTCGATCACGAGCGAGACATCCTTGAATTCGTCCGGCTGTCTATACGCCTCGAACTCATCGGCGACCTGGTCGGCCAGGTCGTCGAGTGCCTCAATCGGTTCCTTTGTCATAGATTGAATTTCGGCCTTGGAAGGTTGTGCCATCGCGAATGCTTGAAAAAAACGTGACGTGACTTTCAAAACCACCTCCATCAGACAAACTCGGACGGAGCCTTCTCACACCGATGGTTTACCGAGAAGAAGATCGATCCACAGAAGGGACAATGGTTTAGAGTGCTCGCGGGTCGCTATCGACAATGCTCGCAAACGCGACGTTCTCCTGAACTTGTTCGATTTCGACGGTTGGCTCGTCGCCGGGTTGAGCGCCGGGAACGATCACGACGTAGCCACGTTCGACTTTTGCGATACCATCGCCCTGATCGCCGACTGTCTCGATGGTCACATCACGTACTTCGCCTTCCTCCACGGGAGGTCCTGAGGAAGAATAGCTCGCAGTCTCACGAGAAGGTGCTTTCTGTGAACCCTGTTGTACTGACGACTCCGTCGAGACAGAAGATTCCAGAATAGCTACGCGATACGTTTCGTCATCTGATAACGCTTCATAGTTGATTTCATTCGAAGGGACCTCCACTATGTACGTCCCATCCTGCTCTTTAATTGGAGCACTGAACAGAGAGCGAAGGGAGCTGGGAATTTCGACCATTGAGTTTCTAGTGCTCAGTATCCACGAGACAAGTAATTTAAACACTATGTGTTAGCACTAGCTCTCGAAGATCCGCCTTATCGAGAGGGGTAATATTGTGACGAGTGCCATCATCGGTGTAGAAAATAGACGCAGTGACCGATCGCTCTGGATATTGGTCGGCGACGACATGGTAGTAGATACTGAGCTGTTTCTGGTATTCATCTTCTGCATGCGTTGTGAGATCGGTTTTGTAGTCAACGATCTCAACACGGTCAGATGTCACGTGGAGCAAGTCGATGATGCCTCCGATCGTTACCTTCTCGCCGTCGACGGTAAGCGGAAGGAACGCATCGATCTCGGCTCTCGTCTCACCATCGAGTGAGTCAATTAACTCCTTGACGTGCTCCTTGTCAGGATTATCGCTGGTTTCGACTGCTTCACCGAGAACATACCGTTCCGCAAACTCGTGGACGTCTGACCCGAACTCCATTCCCCGGCCGCCGGTATTCCCTTCGAAGACTGCGTCATCGATGAAAGTGTGGGGTGAGTAGCTTGCCGGTCCATCAGGATCCGGAATATCGACCGTGTAGGTCGAATACTCGCCGGGTTCTGGGTCGAACGCAGATAGATCGGGGGCGATATCTTCGACATCAACGGGGAGTGCATCGAGGAACGAATTTGGGTCAGTACCGCCAGTCAAGACGAGGTGGCTCTCAGCGCGCGTGACAGCCACATAGAGAAGCCGACGTTCCTCGTCGTAGTTCTGGGGGAGGCAGCGATTAAGAACGTCAGTCTTCCAATTGTCGTAGACGTGTGGGACGCCGTGTGCGTCCCCTGAGTACACCTTCCGCTGACGGAGGCCAATCGGGTCGGTGTAGGCGATATCGCTTCCGCTGCCACCGGAAGACGGGAATTTGTTAGCGTTCATATTTGCGAGGATGACGATTGGGTATTCGAGCCCTTTCGTCGCGTGGATCGTTTGGACAGTCACCGCGTTCGTCCCAGCCCCGGCGTCGACGTCGTGTGTACTCCCATCAGCAATCGCCTCTTCGATGAATCGGATCAGCTCTCCACGGGTGAACGTCGTCGTCCCGTGAACCGACTGGATAGTGTCGAGAACGACATCTGCGGTCGGGCCGGAACGGCCGTACTGTTCGAACACGCGTCGGGCGACGCCGCCGAACGTCTCTAAATTCCGTAGATTCTCTCGGAATGCGACCATAGCTTCGGGATACGCCTCACGCTCGATGATCGTCTTCGTCTCGTCAATCGTGTAGCCAGCCTCTTCGAGGACGAGTGCCCACCCGCGTTCAGCGTCACGTTCGAGGATACGCAACCACGCTAACACCAGCTTCGCGGCGTCGGTCCGGAAGACCTCGATCCCACCCTCGTAGGCCATCGGCAGACCGAACTTACTCGCCGTATCGAGCAGATCCCGACCGAAATCGCGGGTTCGCGTCAACACAGCGATGTCGCCGTACTCAGGAGCGCGATACGTGCCGTCGTCGCCTTCGACGGCGTAATCATCGTTGTCGACGATTGCGTCGATCTTCGCGAGAATGGCTTCGTGTTCGTCCTCACTCGTGAGCGCCTCGATGTAGCTATCATCTCGATCTGTATCGGCAGTCAGTGGTGTTACCTGCTCGGAGATAGCCTCCGCATCCAGAGATTCGTTCTTTGTCGCACGGGCAGTCAGCGCGTGGGTAGAGAAGTCCAAGATGGACTGCGTCGACCGGTAATTCCGTGTCAGCTGCTTGTCGTCAATCGGCGTCGTCGGGAACGTGACTCGATCTACGTCCCGATTGAGCTCTGCGGTAAATCGTTCGAGCCGATCGTCGAACTCGCGGATGTTGTCGACGTCCGCGTACTGGAAGCTGTAGATGCTCTGTTTCCAGTCGCCGACCACACAGATGTTGTTCGTGCCGGCGAGTAGCAGCGTGAGTTTAAACTGGATCTCACTGGAGTCCTGGAACTCGTCGACCATCACGTACTCGTACCCCAGTTGCTCTCGGAGGTCGTGATCCTCACACAGAAGCACGAACGCGAACAGCTGAAGGAACCCGAAGTTCAGGTAGTTCCGCCGAAGCGCGAACTCAAGATAGGCGTGATATACGTCGTGGACGAACCGCTTGAGAGCCGTTCGGTCCTCCTCGAAGACACGTTTAGCGAGGTCCGCCGGGACTTGCTTGCCATCGCCGCGGATGTCCCACTTTGCGGGCGCCTTCGGGAGATACGTCTTATCTTCACCATACTGATAGAGTTTCTTTCGAAGCTTGGATTGCTTGCTCCCGCCGTTCCGTGGTTCATTCCGGTCGGTGAACAGTGTCTCGAACGCCTCAAAATCCCCATCGAGGTGTGACTCGCTGTTCCGGTACCAGCCATCCGCAGTGGGGAACACACCCTTTGCGGACAGTTCCTTGATCAGATCGAGTAGCTCCGACGTCTCCGACAGTGCCGTGAAGAACTCGTCATACACCGGGTGATTATCGATGAACTGGCCGATGAACTCACGAAACAGCGCCTGTTCGATGATTTCGTCTTCGATAATCCGTGTCGAGCCAGTGATCGTCTCATCAATCCCGAGGGACATCGGTGCGTCGTGTCCGTATTCGTCGAGCAAGTCGTGTGACAGCGAGTGGAACGTTTGGATCGGCGCGTTCGCGAGTTCCCGCATCCCGTACTCGCTGTGACGGACAATCCGCTCTCGCATCTCCTCGGCCGCGTTGTTCGTAAAGGTCACCAACAGCACGTCTTCGGGATCGACGCCATCTTGGGCGACAATGTTTGCGTATCGCCGGGTAACGGTGAACGTCTTCCCGGTGCCTGCACCCGCGTCGACGAGATAGAGGCCATCAGTCGCCTCGATGAGTTCGCGTTGCTCCCGGTTCGGGTTGACGCCGCTCATTGTTCACCCTCAAGGAGGAGATCCCGGTTGTCAACCCGGCGGTAGTTCGGCTCACCCGCGATCCCCTCGATTGGGAATGCCTCGTCGCCAGTGCGGCGTCGGTTGAGTTCCGCCAGTCGCTCGTCGACAAACGATTCGAACGCATCGAGATCATTCTTGAAGAATGCACCCTTCTGTCGGTCGACGATTGCGCGCATCACCTGCTTGCTCCCTGTTGTCACGTACTTGTACTCGCCAATCTCGGCTTCGAGCCGGTCAATCATCGTCTCTCCGAACTCGGAGTCGATGAGTTCGTCGCTGTCAGTCGTCTCGACAAGCGGCGCAGCATCGAAGAGCGCGACGTATGTCTGATAGTCGATCTTCGAGAGGATCTTCTGGCATTTCTGTGCCCCCTCCTCACGGAGATACTCGAAGAATTCCTCACGTCGCACGTGCTCGGTGAGCGATTCAGGGTAGTATGTTACAGTCGTCAACGCGTCGTCGATGTCGGCGTCGCCGGCGATCACGTCGTCGACGAGTTCGGTGACGTAGAAGAAGGTGAACGAGAGTTGGTCACCCGGACGTTGTGATCGCCAATAGGTGAGATAAAGTGCTGCCTGAAAGTCAGGCTCGTCTGTCGGCTCGTCAATTCCAGCGTGTTTGACGATTGAGGTGGCGCTGCTCTCGCTGCCACTCTTGTAGTCGAGCAGTTCTTGCTGCGACTGAACGAGGTCGATCATTCCGTTGATGCCCAGTTCTTCGTCAGTAAACCGACGTTCAGTCACGGGAGAGTCGACATCCCGACCGAAGTGAGCAGCGACGGCATTATCACCCCCACTGGACGGCGTCAGAAACGCGCCCTCGGTCGGCTGGTTCGCGTCAAGATATGAGACGATCGTTTCGAGGCTCGCACGATATTCAGTGCGCCGGGTCCGTTCGTCGACGGAGCGAACCAGCGGACGGACGTCCTCGAGCATAAGTTCGACGACCTCCGAGAGTGTCTCTTCGTCAATCTCGTCCGGATGGTTGACGTAGAACTCCGCGAAGTCGTGGAGCAGGTTGCCCTCGGTGAGATACGCTTTCTCCGGATCGTCGACTATCCGGCTGAAGTAGTAGTCCCGCGGTGAGTTCACGTAGGTGTTGAGACTCGACTTGCTGATCGTCTCGACCGGGTCGGGAGTCACACCGACAGGTCCGTTCTCGAATCCGTCACCAACTCGTGCTGCGGTTTCGATCTGATGACTTGTCGAAGGTAGATCGGAGAAGCGGTCGTACTCCGGTTCGAGGAGCTCTTCGAAGTACAGGCACGGCGTAACGGGTGATCCGCCGGTCGCATCTTGGACGAGATAGTGTTGCTGGCTGCCGCTCTGCAACAGCAGCTGGAAGCTCTTAAGATTCCGTGTAAACTGGGCGTCCTGGTCGACCCACGGACGACGTGGGGCCGAGTGGGTCCAGCGGTCGTCAAGCCCGAGGTAGAAGACAACCTCACGACCCACGTACGACGCTGATTTCGCATCGGCGAGCAAGACACCCTCGTTCTCTCGATCGACCGGCACCTCGTAGGTCTGGAGATAGAACGACAAATCGTCGAGGCGCGCTTCCGTGATGGATTCGTCCGCGATGGTGAGTGTCTCCAGTTCCTCCCGGAAGGCATCCAACGTGTCGCCGGCGTGGCGTTCAAACACTGAAAGAGCATCCGAGAACGTGTACTCTTGGACATCGTGGCAGAAGTCGATCAGCCACTTGAGATCTCCATCGTCAAGCTCGTGCAGTCGCTTGTTTGTGTCAGCGTCGACGACGTCACAATCGAAGACCGTCAACAGCGACCGGATCTCGCTTATTCGGGTATCAGTCCCCCGGTGGGCGGTCCGGAGGAGGTGGAGGAACAACCGATGTTCGCTGCGATCTGTGAAACCCGGCCCGCCAAAAAACGGGATATCAGCCGCTTCGAGCGCGGACTCAATAAGCGGTGAGTATTCGCTTTCCTGGTCGAGAACAATCCCGACGTTATCAGCGTTCTCGTCATTGACGGAATCAACGACGGTCTCCACGATCGCCGTCGGTGAATCGTGTATACGGAACGGCGGGAGCTTGAACTCCGTGTCAGTAAAGAGGTCGACCGTGTCGTACTCGGCGGGCAGATACGCTCGTTCGAGTTGGGTGAGCATCGCCGGCTCGACGACGACTACGTCGAGATCCGGTTCGATGGTCTCGTTCGTGAGTTTCATCGAGGCGGTCTCGAGTTCCGCGATTCGCTCCACAGCTCGTTCGGTGGCGTCGTCGACGTAGCCGTCGTACTCGAAAATAGCGTCGTGTGATCCTCGGTGTTCCCAACACTGGAGGATATTCCCAACCGCGTAGGCGCACCGTTTCCACGAAATGTCCTCGTTGGCGATCATACCGAGAAATGCAAGGCGGTCTTCAGACTCTTGACGGCGACCGACCGCGAGGCGACGAGGTGGGATGGCAAATGGCCCAAGATGTGGCCGATCGAGGTAGCGGTTGAGGGCACTCGCAAGCGGTCCGTCCGGGGTAATCACCCGGTCGTACGATTGAATCTCTTCGTAGAGTTGGCGTGGAGATTTGGCGCGAGGAAATGGCACGCACAGAGACAGTTAGCGATGTCGGTTAAATCTTTGTTAGAATACCATACCCTCTGATCGATAGAGGTACTCAATAATATCACTCAGCCGTAATTCAAACGGTGATTCAGGCTGTGATTAGCGCATAATCAGGACCACTCTGTTGAATTCCCAGGCAGCGCGGGAATCGAGAGGGAATACACGGCCATCAGGCTCCAATGCTAGCGGATCCTCACACGCGAACAGTCAGTCGATTATACTTCCACCTTGCTTGGCGACGGTTTTAGTGCATTCAGCGCCCACAAAGCTGTGTATGAGTGACGATTCAGGCAGCGATTCTAGCAACGATTCTTCGAACGACACGTCCTCTGGCGACAGCGCCCGTGACGCACTTGCCGCCAACAAAAACCGGCATGCTGAAGACGAACGCTATCAAGCCGCCAACAGCGCTCAAAAATCCGGCAACCGCGAGACCAAACGTCGTGAGAATGCTGGCATAAAAGACACGAGCAGCTCGGACTGGGATACCCACGAAAAAAGTGCTGACAAGAAACCGTCTGGTGGCAATGAGGTTCCCTCAGCCGACGAAGTATCGATCCCCAGCAGCGTTGACCCTGATGCACCCTCAAACTCTAGCGGAGACCAATCCGACACATCCAGTAGGTCTGAGAGCAGCGAATAACCTGGAACACGAATGGCCAGCCTTCCGGGTAACGCGATCTTCTACGGCGTCCTCATAGCCCCGGGCTTCGTCGCGGTGATGACCGCGGTTTCGCTGGCCGCGATCGAAGACGATATCAAACAGTTTGTCCTGCTCGTCTGGAGCCTCGTATCCAGCCTCTTGATAGACGCCCTGTTTATCGGTGCGTACCAGATCTTCGTCGAGCCTATTACCTCGTTCTCGCAGTTCCAGGGCATCCTGTTCGACCCCGCATTCCGTATCGGGTACATCCTTGTCATCTTCGCAGTATCTCTGTTCGTCGGCGTGATGTACGCTGCTGCCATCCTCATCGATCTTCCGGGTATCCTGCGGGGCATCATTCAGGCGAAGATGCAGGTGTCATACTCACGGCGCCAGCCGTGGGAGAATTACCTCAAACACGCCGACCAGGTGATGGTAAAGACCAGTGACGACCAGTTGTATATCGGTGATGTCTCCGGGTGGAGCCGTTCCAACCGCCAGAAAGAGCTCCGTATCACCGACCCGCACCGGTACAACGAGAAGGAACAGGAGTTCGAGCCGGTCGGTGGGCCGGAACAGCTCTTCCTGAATGATGATATCAAGCGTATCACCGTGTTGAAGACCGACCAGATCCTCTCGATTCGGGAACGGGTCTGGGGTGGGATGGTTGCGTTTGGGAGCTGGCTCGATCCTAGAGAGAGTTGGATCGATCCCAGGGATTCTGGCAACCAACCCGATCCTGACACAGAGTAGGTCCCCGCGAGCAAACCCAAGGAAGTGAATGAAGAAGCGTGGGATTTCATTACCCCAGCGCTAATCGTTCTGATCAACACCAATGTCTGCTATGGGTCATCAGACACAATTCGATATATCTGAATTTGAGACTGAAATAACTAAGGCGGGAAAATCAGCAGTTATCAACGCGATCTCCGACGCGATATCACGCCTTCGCGACCAGATCAAAGACGATACCCTCGAATCCATGCTCAGGGCCGACCCCGGCTCCTACCAGCTCCGAGGAGACTTCACCAAAGACGCTCTCGATCCCGAACCCCTCACACAAGGCGTCATCATAGAACCATTCCTGGACGCGCTCGGACACCAGAACTACGGGTGGGAGGCAGGCGATCTCTCCGATAAACGCGGAGAACAAGCCGACTACGCGATCTCCCTTCGTGATGTCGAGAACGTCGATTCCTCACGGCTCCTCATCGAAGCCGAACCGGTCAATAAATCACTGACCAACACGCGCGGACACGGTGTCGACCAGGTCAAAAGCTGGCTCAGCCAACGCGAGTTCCAGACCGATTTCGGGTTCGCAACTGACGGCATCCGCTGGATCTTCATCCGGTACGACCCGGACAGCTACACCCACAACACGATCGAGCACGTGGACCTGCAACCGGTTTTTCTCAAGCTGTTCGAGAATACGGTCGGAGAGAACCGGCCGCCGGTTGAGGCGCTCAACGATGAGGAAGAGGCGCTAGTCGAGGACTTGATACGGACATTTGCATTCGACAACTTCGTCTCGATCATCACGGACGCCCGTGAGGTCATCAAAGAGAAACAAGAAGCAATTACGGACGAGTTCTACGATGACTACGTCCGCCTTGTGTTCGGTATCGGCGCAGAAGACGACGAAGAACGCAGATCAAGAAGCCTCGTAGGCGGGGGAATCATACCTCCGGAACAGGCCAGCGGTGATGATGTCCGCCTGTTCTCAGTCCATCTTATGAATCGGATGATCTTTGTCAAGTTCCTTGAAGACAAGAAGATCGTCCGCCCCGACCTATTGAACACGCTCAAACAGGTCTACGACGATGGGATGTACCCGCAAACTTTCTACCAGACCTTTCTCGAACCATTGTTCTATGATGTGTTCAACGTCAAGCCAGAGAACCGCGATCCCCAAATAGACCAGATCGATCCCTTTGAGGGTATCCCGTATCTGAACGGTGGCCTGTTCCGCCCGGAGCTGAACGGCTCCGATGAACTGGATGAGCGCGAATTTAACGTCCGGGACAGCGTCTTGATGTCTATCATCGAACTGCTTGAGCGCTACCAGTTCTCCGCAGACGGCGGCCCCACAGATATCGACCCCAGCGTCCTGGGCAACGTGTTCGAAAAGACGATCAACTACATCACGATCGACGATAAGAACAAAAACAAGGAACTCGGCGCCTACTACACTCCCAGCGAGATCACCCGTTTCTGCGCCGAAGAAACCGTTCGCCCCGCTCTGCTGGATCTTTTCAAGACTCACTTACAGGAGGAGTGGGGATGGCGCCAAGCAGAACTTGATCACTACGACCAATTATACGATCTTATCGACGCACTCACAGAGAACAAAGACCTGATCACGGGGTTGCTTGACGAGCTCAACGAATTCTACGTGGTCGACCCTGCCTGCGGCAGTGGCCACTTCCTCACCTCCGTCGTCGAAGAAATCGTCAACGCCCGACAAGCCCTCTACGCCCAGATGGGGTCACACCCCAGCCGCCACCGCCTGAAATCGACCACCGTCCAGAACAATATGTACGGGGTCGACATCATGGACTCCGGTATAGAGATAACAAAGCTCCGCCTGTGGCTCTCGATTATAGCTGAACTCCAGGAAGACGATTTGAATTCACTCAGCCAAGAGGAACTCGCGCTGCCCAACATCGTGTTCAACATCCGCCAAGGCAACAGCCTGATCGGGTACCTCGGGTTCCCGGATGAAACCGATGACGGGGAATACACGTTCGAAAACTGGTCGGACGACAGCGTTGAGCGCCGATACAAGGATATCATCGACGAAATCAACGCGTACCAGGAAAGCAGCGCATTCCCTGAAAAGGCAGAGGAGCACCGCCAAAACGCAAAAGACCTGCTGAAGGAGTACCGCTCCGATCTGGACAACAAAACCGTCGACCAGTTCCGTGCTTTCACCGAGAACGTCACCGACGAGGATGTTCGGGCTCATGATACCTTTCACTGGGTGCTAGAGTTCGCAGAAGTCTTCGCTGACGAGGGGTTCGACGTCGTCGTAGGGAACCCACCGTGGGACGAAATCAAAAGCGACCGCAAGGAATTCTTCGTCAAATACGACCCTGTGTTCCGCAGCCTGCCCACTCACGGGATGGACGAGCGCCAAAAAGAACTCCTGGAGGACAAGGACATCAAAAACGAGTGGGAGACCTACCAGTCACGGGTATCCCAGCTAGGGGATTACTTCAAACACAGCACGGAATACGAACACCAGCAACCCGAAATCGACGGCAGAAAACAGCCTATCGCGAACAATCTCGCCGCATTGTTCCTCGAACGGATATACGATCTCGTTCACGACGGCGGCTATGTCGCACAGGTCCTGCCGGACATCATATTCAACAACGCGATGGGGAAGGACCTCCGGATGCACCTACTGAATAATACATCTGTGCAGTCACTAGTAGGATTTGAGAACAAGGGAATCTTCGACGGGCTACACGACCAATATGTCTTCCGGCTGCTCACATTCCAGAACACCGGGGAAACCGATTACCTGAACGGGATCTCACGGCAGCACGACGTTAGCATCCTGAACAACATCGAGGAACACACTTTCAAAATCCCGAAAGAGGTGCTCGCAGAGTACTCACCTGAGGTCCGGCTGTTCCCGATAATACGGACCGAAGAAGAGCTCGGGGTTATCAGCAATGTGGTTCAACACCCGTCTGTCGGCGACCGGATAGACGGCGCCTGGAACTCTGACCCGTACTACGAGATCAAGAAAGGCCCTGACAACGACCGTATCACCGACTCCAAGGATATCGGTGAATACCCCGTGTACCAGGGCAAGAACATCTATCAGTTCATCCACGACGATTCTATCCTTGACGATATCGAGGATATCGAATACTGGAGCGTGGAGGACGACACAGACACTGTCAAAAGCGCTAAACAGCGCGTCCGGGAGAAGAACCTCGGTAATCTGAAACGGTCTCTCTACTACGCCTTCGGCGGGGATGAAACGAGCCAGTCCCAGGTCCAGTTTGTTGACGACCTGCTGAAAAAGCACCGTGGCGAACCACTCTCAGAGGATGACGTGAAACTGGACTGTACCGATTATCGGATCATATACCGGTTTATTACGAACGCCACCAACGAGCGGACGTTCATTGCGACGGTCATCCCGCCGAGCATCATCAACCTTCACTCGATCTATACGATTCGGCCGTTCGAGATAAATCCATCAAAGGATGATTTGGCGGAATCACCGTTGTGGCCGGCGTACGAACCCGCGTTCACGGATGAGGAGATGATGGCAGCAACAGGGTTGTTGAACAGTATCCCGTTCGACTTCATTATGCGTACCAAGGTGAACAAAGAGATCTACCAATACACGTTCAAGGAGACGCAGGTTCCCCGGTTGACCGCTGGCGATGAGTGGTTCGATTACATCTGGACGCGTGCTGCCCGCCTGAACTGCTACGGTGAGGAGTTTGCCGATTTGCGTGAGCGTCTTGGAGGGGTTGAGCCGGTAACCAATGTTGATGAGCGCCAGGAATTGCAGGCTGAGATTGATGCTGCCGCGTTCCACGCGTATGGGCTGAATGCAGCTGAGACTGAGTTCGTGCTTGACGATTTTTATAAAGTACGCTCTTGTGAAGCACGTTGTTGATTTTCAGAGGGCAGCGTCGAGAGCATGTTTGAGTGCTTCGTCACCTGGTTTTCTGTAGAGTTCTTGCCGGAGCTGAAAGGCTCTGAGATACGGTGTTAGTTT
>NZ_JALLGW010000006.1 GCF_023074835.1 Halomarina salina | reverse complement strand
GATGGTGACGTCCTCGCCGACCTCCCACGCGGGCGTCGACATCGTCCCGTACTCCTCGGGGGGCAGGACGTCGCCGTCGAGCGTCAGCGTCGCGCCGCCTTCCGGTTCGATGCGCGCGACGCTGTACGAGTCCATGGTGAGGGCGACCGACTCGCCAGCCACCAGCGCGCCGTACGCGCCGTCGTCGTCGGTGTCGATGGTCGGCGTCGGCCCCTCGTTGTCGCTGGCCACCTGGGTGTTCTGACCGCGAACGTGGTAGCGCATGTTCTCGTCGGCCGCCACGACGAGGCGGGTCCGCAGGGACTCCGTCTCCTCGGTCCCGTCGTCGGACCCGCCGGAGCCGACCGGCGACGACGTGTCGGGGAGGGGACAGCTGTCGTTCTTCGTCACGCCGCTGGTGTCGACGGAGCTGTTGTCGAACACCGTCGCGCGACCACCGGCGTTGATGTTCGTGTTCTCGATGGTGCAGTTCCGGGCGGAGCTGATGTGGACGCCGTCGGCGTTCGGGGTCTGGATGCACGAGTCGGCGATGGTCGTCCCGTGGCGGTTCTCGATGAAGATAGCGCCGTCGCCACGCATGTTACCGGAGCCGGTGATGCTGACGTTCCGGATGTCGAGTCCCCAGGGCTTCTCCGGCGTCTGGTGGCTGCTGAACCGCTGGTCCTCGGGATTGCCGCCCCAGATGGCGGGCATCCGGTCGAAGTCGACCTGGATGCGCGTGTCGTGGATGTCGAAGTTCCCGTCGGAGTTGTTGACGTGGATGCCGGCCATCCCCTTGTAGTACGTCGACTTGAAGACGAAGTTACAGTTGTAGACGCCGCCGCCGGACTTCCCGTACTCCGCCGTCGAGAGGTAGAGCCCGGCCGTCCCGGTCGGCTCCTTCTGGTCGTCGATGACGTTGTCGGGGTGGGCGTTGTCCCAGTCGATGACGACGAGGCAGTTCCGGAGTTCACAGCCCGCACCGGCCCGGATGGCCGCCATGTCGTTGTTGCGGAACTCACAGCTGTCGTAGACGATCTTCCCGTTGTGCTTCCCGGTGTAGAGCCCGCCGTCGCCGCCCTGGTTGGCGATGACGCAGTTCTCGAAGGTGAGGAGCCCGTCGTGAGAGAACACGCCACCCGCGCCGTCGGAGGCGCCGTGGCCCGCGAACACGGAGGGGCCGGTCTTGGTGTAGTTGACGATGCGACCGGAGCCGTTCTCGCTCTTGATCTCCGGCAGGATCGACCAGCGGCAGTACGGCTCGCGGCCGGAGAAGCCGACGTGGTCGATGTCCTTCACCATCAGCTTGTCCTGCGCCCGGAGCCAGTTGCCGATGTCGCCGCCGGTGTGGTCGCCCGTGTTGTCGAACTCGAAGTTCTCCAGCAGGAGTCCCTCGGAGTTGTACCCCGAGCGGATGAAGTAGCCCGAGTCGCCCGACGCCGTCCGGAACGTCACGTCGTTCCGGCTGTCGCCGAGCCCGCGGATGCCCCAGCGGCGGAGGTCGCCGCTGACGCAGTGGGGTTCGCTCCCGCTGAGCGGGAAGACGTACTCGCCGGGCGGGACCTCGATGAGGAGGCCCTCGTCGGTCGGGACGTCGATCGGGTCGTTCCCGTCGGGGTCCCAGCCGAGATCCTCGACCGCGTTCACGACGCGGTCGAAGGAGATGCCGTGTCGGGAGGTCGCCGCGCTGGCCGTCCCCGTGACGGCCGCCGTCCCCATCGCAGCCGCTGCCGCCGCGCTGAGCTTCATGTACGAGCGCCTGTTAAGCAGTGAATTACTGTCCTCTACAGTCGCCTCGTCTGCGACTTCTTCGCTGTCCGGTTCGGGTGCCGCATCGTGTGCCATTACGGCCTGAAAGCACACCCTTACCCGTATAAAGATTCTGTGTAATGGTATTAGACGGCCCGGAGAAGTCAGCTACGTCTGTTCCCGACGGGGGGCGACGACCGAGCTTAAATCCCCCCGAGGAGACCGCCGAACGGGAGGAACGACCCGGTCGTGTTCCCGCCGTCGGTCCCCGTGGTCGTCCCGGTCGGCGTGCTCGGCGCGGTGGTCGTCCCGCCGGAGGGAGCCGTCGTCGTGGCACCACCCGTCTCGGTGCTGCCTCCATCGCCTCCATCGCCGGTACCGCCTCCGCCGCCGGTCGTGCCAGTCGTGGTCTGCGCGCCACCGGTGCCGCCACCGCCCGCGTCGGTGCTCCCGCCACCGCCGGCAGTCGTCCCGCCACCCGTCGCCGTGCCGTTCCCGGCCGCCGGGGTCGACGTCGACGGCGGAGCCTGCGTCACCTCGGGGATGGGCGTGCGGGTCTCCGTCGGCTGTGACTGGGTCTGCTGCGTCGACGGGCCCTCGGTCTGCTGGCCCTCGCCGCCGCTGTCGTTGGCCGACGCGTCGTCGTCGGAGCCCCGGTCGGGCGGGTAGCTGGAGTCGACGTAGTACACCACCAGTCCGTTGTCCAGACGGGTGCCGTCGTCACTCCGCACGCCGGTGCTCAACACTCTGCTGACGCCGTCCTCGTCGGAGATGGAGTCGAGCGCCTCCTTCGAGAACGTCGCGCCCCGATAGGCGTCCACCTCCCGTTGATAGTTGAACGCCGATATCGACAGATAGTACGGATACGGCGAGTGTGACGTCAGGTTGTCCGCGATGAGGTTCTTCTCGGTGACGGTGCCCCACGGGACGACGCCGCTGGTGCGCTGGGCGTCCTGGAACCGTCCCGGACCGCTCCTGATGTCGTTCCAGCGGGTGTCGTTCGCGTTGTAGGCGAACGACGTGTTGTACCCGTCGTGGACCGCCTCGGTGGTGCCGGTCGACGGGAGGTAGATGTACGGCGACGGGAACACGACGATGAGCGACAGCAACAGCCCGCCGACGATGGCGATGGCCGCGACGGCCCGCAGCGCGCCGTCGTACTTCCCGCCGGCGATGGCCCGGTAGAACGAGTGGAGCATCACCACGCCCAGGATGGTCGCGATGACCATCGCGAACCCGACGTGCCGGAAGAAGTACTTCGAGACGTCACCGAGGAAGTGCGCCAGGAAGAACGGCCCGAGCACCAGCCCCCCGTACGCGAAGTAGGTGATGGCCTCGTTGCGGTCCTCCGGCCCGTCGTCGAGGCGGCCCGCGAGCGCGACCAGCACGAGGATGGCCGCGAGCGCGACGAACACCGTCTTCACGAAGAACAGCTTCATGAACAGCTCGATGATGCTGATACCGACCTTCGAGGCGGAGTCGCCGGTGCTGGCGACGCTGCCCCCGCCCGCCCCGGCCTCTCCCTCCACCCACTTCTGGACGGAGGTCGACACCATGTCGAACATCGAGTAGACGATCTGGTAGCGCGACGCCCAGACGACGTAGAACGCGCCGAACAGCACTGTCGGGACGGCCAGCGACCGCGCGTCGGCGAAGGTGCTCCCCCCGGGGAGCCACTGGTAGAACTTCTGGGCGAGCGCGATGGTCGCGAACAGGATGAGGATGTTGAGCGCCACCTGGCCGTGGTAGAGGATGGACCCGACCGCCCCGACGAACAGCAACAGCCCGGTCGCCGTCACGCCGTTCGCGAGGCCGCGCGAGCGCCGCGAGAGGTACTCGAACAGCAAGAAGAGGATGACGGGGAAGAACAGCGTCGTCATCGTGTACGGGTGGAACGTGAGGTACGTCGAGATGTTCGTGATGGGCAGGAACATGCACGCCGCGAACGTGGCGATGGCCGTCCCGGCGCGGTCGTCGACCAGCGTCCGGACCGTCAACGGGAGGAAGACGAGGAACACGAGCGCGAGCAGCTGGACGAGCAGCATCATCGAGTGCGGGATGGAGATGCCGGTGACGGCGTGGATGAGGCCGACGGAGGTGTGACCGCCGGGGTAGAAGATGTCCATCGCCCCCATCTCGCCGCTGATGATGCCACGCGCCCAGCCCATGTGTGTGAGTTCGTCGGCGCGTCCGTAGGCGTAGTACCCCCGGATGGTCGGCATGAACACGACCGTCGCCGTGGCGAGGATGGCGAGGCCGAGACTCGTCGGGACGAGCCAGCCTCTCGGTCGGAGGGCGGTGACGGCGACGGCGACGAGCAGCGCTATCGCGACGCCGATCCAGACCTCGACGGGCGTCGCCCCGTAGATGGAGAGCTCGTACCCGGTTGCGGGAGCGAAGTGCGCCCGGACGATGGCGAGCGCGAGCCCGAGGAAGCCGACGATGAGCAGCAGCTTCGAGCGGCGTCGGCGTGCCGAGTCCTCGTACTTCATCGTTCGCTCCGGAGGGTCGCTGTCATTTGCTATCGGTGTCAGAGACGATGTGGTCGCTTTGTTACGCAGCCGTTACGGTCTACGGTCCGTCAGTACCGACCGTGTACCCGTGCTACCGGCACGCACGGGTCGTCCCGGTCGGTCACTCCCCGTCGACCGCGAGGTGGGAGTTCAGGCGCACGTCGACCGCGAGGGCGGTGACGAGCAGGAGGCCACCGACCAGGAAGACGACCGAGGAGACGAGCGCGGGGCCGAGCGACCCCTGCGCCCAGACGACGAACGAGTAAACCGAACCGACCAGCCCGACGAGGAGGGCCACGACGGCGAACAGGTAGCAGAGCACGACCGGGTGGAACCCTCCCTGGAGGTACTTCGAGCGGACGCGTCTGCCGAAGTTCGACGCGAGCAGTACCGAGACGCGCGGGATGAACGTCTCGTACTGGATGGTGCTCGTCTCGTTGCCGTACACCGCCGGGTGCGGGACGTCGGCGACCCGCGCGTCGAGCAGGTTCAGCTTCGCGAGGATGTCGTTCTCGAAGCCGTAGTCCTCGTACAGCCCGTCGATGTCCAGTCGGCGGAGCATGTCGCTGGAGATGGCGGCGTAGCCGTTCTGTGAGTCGCCGACCTCCCAGTAGCCCGTCGAGAACTTGGTGAGGAACGAGAGCATGTGGTTCCCGAACAGGCGGAACCGGGACATCCCGGCCCAGCCACCACCCGCCATCAGGCGGTTGCCCTTCGTGTAGTCGGCGCGGTCCTCGACGATGGGGTCGAGGAGGTGGTCGAGCACCTGCGGGTCCATCTGGCCGTCGCCGTCCATCATCGCCACGATGTCGATGCCGTCGGCGAGCGCGCGCTCGAAGCCGCGTTTGACGCTCGCGCCGCGCCCCATGTTCCGGTCGTTCCGGAGGGGGACCACGGGACCGTCGTGTGCGACGCCACCGTCGGCGAGGGGGGTAGCCGCCTCGGACTCCGACTCTCGGTCGGAGTCCGCGCCGCTACCCGCTCGCTGGCGGTTGACGCGCTCGGCGGCCGCGCGGATCTCGGCCCACGTCTCGTCGGTCGAGCGGTCGTCGATGGCGTACACGCGGTCGACGAACGTCGGCATCGTCTCGATGACGTCGCCGACGAGACCAGCCTCGTTGTACGCGGGGACGACGACCCCGATGGACTGGTTACGGTACACGGCCACCACCTGCCGTCTGCACGGCAGCAAGCTCGTCGTGGGCGACAGTGCCGTGTGGCCGGTCGCTCCCCGTCGTCTCTCGTAGTTCGTGTGCGTCCTGCATGGATGTGGTAGACCTCGACGCCCGTGGGGCGCCGAGTTCAGCTACTAGTCTACACCCTCGTGTGACGCTTTGTTATGTGGAACTTGCAGTCGAAACCGCCGAAGACGGCCGCTGGATAGGGATGTAGTAAACCGAGACAGGTCACCGCCTAAGTAGGCCACAGAGACCGTCAAACATCCGTTAACCCCAAACTATCCGACGCACGTCAGACACCGTGAACGGTCCACAGACCCCCCATCTCCGGACGACTACGGAGCACACGGGAGCGACCACGGGTCGACACACCCTGGAACGGCCGTCGGTTCCCCTCGACCACCGGTCGTCGGGTGGTCGTAACGCTCGCACGGTAGACAGTGACTCGGTACCACAGCGGTCCGGTACAACGGGAGTCCGGTACCGTCGTCGGTCGAGGGAGCGAGCGCCCGGCGGTCGCTCGGGGTTGCGGCTGTCCGTCGTGTCGACCCTCACGGCGTCGAGCAGCGGCGAGGACGGGGCCACGGGGAGACGGAACGGCAGGGAGGCCCACCTGGACGTATCAGCCGGCGGTGGTCACAGCGGCGGCTCACGGAACGCGTCGAGGGGGTCAGGAGCGCCGGGTCCGTGGAGCGATGAACGCTGGAGCGACCGGCTAGAAGCGACTGAACAGGAGTGAGTCGGCGCGAGAACGGTGCGAGCGAAGCGGAGCGAACTGTGGCGGACTGTGGACGGACGCAGACGAGGGAGCGCCGCGTTACTCGTCGCCCGCGGTGACGTTTATCGCGTGGAACGCGTACTCGTCCGCGTTGGCGGTGCTCGCACCGGCCGGGACCGGCCCGGCGTACAGGAGGTAGACGATGCGGACGTTCGTCCCCTGGATACGGGGCGTCACCTGGTGGGGGTTGATCCACGTCGCTCCCTGTTCGATCGTCTGTCGGTAGCGGTTGATCTCGCTGCTCTGGAACGTGTTCCCCTGGTCGTCGACGCGGTGGATCTGGACGACGACGGTGTACTCGGTCGCCCGCTCCTCGTCGTTCTTGACGAGGAACGCCGAGTCGACGGTCTCCCCGGCGGTGATGTTCTCGGTGAGCTCCTCGCTGGGACCGAGGACGAACTCGCCTTCGTCGTTGATGTGACCCGCCCCGAGCGTGCTGAACTGCTCGCCGTCGAGGGGCGAGGCGATGGCGAACCCGCCCGCGGCGAGCGCGAGGACGACCGAGACACCCAGCCCCACCGACAGGAGCACGTCGGTCCCCGACCCTTCCTGTGACCGACCCATGGAGTCGGCCCAGACGCCGAACGGGAGGCCGTAGCGCTCCTCGGCCGAGAGCCGCCAGCGTCGGATCGCCGCGACGATGGTGAACAGCGCCGCGACGCCCGAGAGCGCGACGATGGACGTGTCCGCGGTGAACGGCCCCGTCTCGAACGCGACGAGGACGCCGACGATGGGGAGGAGCGTCAGCGAGAGGCCGAACCCGAGCGCGACCCGCTCGGTCGTGTCGATGCCGGTGGGGCGTTCCCGGACCCGGTCGAGCAGCGAGCCGCGTCGCTCCCCGGACGGTGCGTGGGGGAACGCGGCCGCGCCGAGCGCGTACCCCGGAGCGAACACGAGCAACGGGAGTGTGACGAGGATGCGGAGCGTGCTCCCCGGCGAACCGAGTAGATTCGACGTGAAGAGTCCGTAGACCAGCCCCAGATACAGCAGGACGAGGATGAGGTCGAACGGAATCGCCGACGCCCGCGAACGGCGTGCGCTCACGGGGGCAGCCCTCCGTTCCGGCGGGGAAGGTACGTCATGATACTACCGAGTCCGCTGTGGCGCATTGTTATACGGTTGCTATCGCGCCGTCAGTCGAAGCTGAGGTACTGCTCTTCCCAGTCGCGGCGGTTCTGGAGCGCCTCCATCCCAGAGTCCGAGACCGCGTAGTAGTTCGTTCTGCGGTCGATCTGTCCCTTCTCGACGAGCTCGCGGTTGACGAGGACGTCGAGGTTCGGGTAGAGTCGCCCGTGGGTGATCTCGCGACCGGTGTGCGCTTCGAGCTCTTCTTTCACGGACTGGCCCGAGGCCTGGTCCAGCCCAGCGATGACGTACAGCAGGTCACGCTGAAAGCCCGTCAGGTCGAATATCTGCATGACATGTTAAAATATCGGATAACCGATTTTGTTAGTCACCAAGTAAATCGTCAGTTCGCTGACCCACCGCATGGTTTCACCGGTGCAACCGTCTGCGAGGGTCACGCTAACCGGGACGAATCGGAGTAGGCACCCGCTCCAGGGTCCCTGCGGGGTCTAATAGCTGGTCCGTAACAAAGGGATTACGTACCCGAGTAAATAGCATGTTGACGACGACGACGGCACCGTACGCGCAAGGCGGCGGTGCTGTAAGCGTAGCTGAACGAGGGGGGTGCTCCGTGTACGGGGCCAGATGGACCGAGAGACGCTGATGTCGGAGGAGTCGGAACTGGCGCTCGACGACGCGTTCAACATCCTGAGCAACTCGCGCCGTCGCTACATCCTGTACTATCTGTACACGCGCACGGAGCCCGCGACCATCGACGAACTCGCCGGACAGATCGCCGCCTGGGAGAACGAGATTCCCATCGAGGACCTCGACGACACCGCGCGGCGACGCGTCTACGTCTCGCTCTACCAGACGCACCTGCCGAAGCTCGACGACTTCGACATCGCTGACTACGACCGCGACGACGGCACCGTCACGCTGACCGAGCGCGCCGGAGAGATCGTCCGGTATCTCCCCGTCGAGGAAGAGGAGACCCGCGACTTCACCTGGTACTACGTCGGGTTGAGCGCCGTCGCCGTCGTCCTCCTCGGTGCCGTCGCGATAAACCTCGTCCCGTCGGCCATCGCCGCGGTGGTCATCGCGCTCGGACTGCTCGCGCTGGTCGGCTTCCAGTTCGTCACCCGGCGGTCGAGCGACGACCGCGACCTCCTCGAACTCGAGGACCTCGAGTAGTTCGAGTACCCCGGCCGCTTCTCTGACGACGTCGAGACCCCCGAGAGCCGTCGGGCCGACGACCGCATCCACCACGCGACTGCATCCACCACGCGACTGCATCCACCACGCGACTGCATCCACCACGCGAGATGCTCGAGCGCGTGGCGCATCGACGACCCCGGCATAGCGACGGCCGTAGTGTAGCGACGAGCAGTCGAACGCTATCGACGGAGGCAGCGACGGGACGGACACCCGCGAACGTTCGACAGGTGAGTGGACCCGGCTGGCGAGTGGGCCAACCGACGAGCGAGCGGCGAGTCGGTCGAACCGTGATGCGTCCGGCCCGCCCAGACCAGCCTGTCAGACTCGCTAGACACAGTCGGTACTGAACGGTCAGTGCGGCAGGTACGAACGAGCGAGTTCCGGCGAACGTCGGGCGTCGGGCGTCGAGTCGCGAGCCGTCCACTCCGTGAACACGCGTCGGACGACGGAGAAGCCGGACTCAGGTGCGCGCTCGGCCGGTCACCGGACCGCGGTGACGTCGACGAGGGACTCCTCGTCCGCCGACACCCACTGGGTGATGATCTCTTCGTCGGACGCGTCGTGTGGGTAGAACGTGTACAGGTCCGGTGCGTCGTCGTACGGTTCGACCGTGTAGTCGAGTTCGAAGCGAGGCCACGCGAACAGTGACCCCTCTTGCGCCTCGGCGTCCCGCTGTGGTGATGTATCGATGTCCTCTCTCATAGGGGTCCTGAACACCTCTCACTACACCACTACGTCGTATAGTTATGCGGCGGTATGACATTGTTTAGCGCTCCCTATCGACCTGCCGACGTGTCCAACCGTCGCCTCCGCCCCCGGACCGACGAGGCCGTCGCAGTCACGCGGTTCTGCAGCAGAACCCTCCGACTACGCCCGGTACAACTGGGTGTGTCCCTCGCCCGTCGACCCCCGTACTCGTCGGCCGAACTCCAGTCGTGGCGGCGCTCGCGGATCGGCTCGAAGCGTCGTGCCGAGGGAGCAGCGTCGAGGCGACGGCCTCGGACTGGCGGGAAGGAGGTCGACACGGTCGGGGGGAGCTACCGAACGTCTTCGAGGGCGACGTACGAGCCACGAGTCGCGGTCAGCCAGCCGTCGCCCCGGTCCGACGGGTCGTAGACGACCACCTGGTCGGGGGCGAGCGACGGGAGCCCCTCGTCGTCGAGGTTGAACTCGTACTCGAGCGCGAACGTCGGCCACTCCTCTCGGGTGGACATACCTCCGACTACCCGTGACGCCCCAATAAATGCAGTAGATTGAATAGCGAAATAATACGTCTCTCGTGCGCTCCCTCGGAGCGAGACCGTCGTTCGAAACGACCCGGTAGAGACGGAGCGGCCGGAGACACCGGACGTGTCGAGGGCGAGAGCGGTCGGAGCTAGAGGTCGTAGACGGCGACCGACGTCTCGCCACAGGCCTCGCAGACGGCGTCCGCCTCGGGGAGCGTCGTTCCGCAGTGGCGACACTCGTAGATACGGGTCGGTTCGCGGTACCGCTCAACGATCGACGTGATGATACTCATCGGTTCCCCCTCATGGAGCGAAAGCTTCGACGCGGCACACTACTATCTTCCGACTCGACTCGCAGCGTGACAGACCGTCAAAATGAGCGCGTGGGGCCGACCGGGGGTGGGAATGTCGCTGGCAGTGACGATGGCACGTGGGGTCCCGGCGGTCGCCCAGGCGATCCAACACCCCGTGTGGGGCGCAGGCTCTACTCCGTGAGTCAGGGGCTTAGTTATCTATCTCGTACAGCGGTAACCGCGGCGCGACCGGGTAGATAACGTCGAAAAATACGTGAGTAGCCGCGCGACGTCAGTTGACGGTACGCCAACTCTTCGTCGCAGCAACCATCACCAGGAGCGCGAGGAACGCCACGACGAACCACGCACCAGTGCCAGAGGTGAAGAACTCCGCCATCGGCTCGACCAGGTTCGCACCGACGGCCTGACCGATGGCGAAGAGCATCACCGCCACACCGATGACGAGGATGCCCGCGCGGACGATCGTCTCGGTGAACCAGCTCCCCACCTCCTCGGTGGTACTGTTCGGAGCCTGGCGCTGGGGCGGTTGATTCGACTGGGGCGTTCCCTGACCACTGCCCTGCTGGGCGTTCTGGGTCTGCTGTCCCTGGGCAGTGCCCTGCTGAGACTGCTGGCCCTGACGGCCCTGTGCGGTGTTACCGGTTCCGCTGTTGGGGTTCTGACTCATGGTCGGTCGACGCTCCGCCATCGAATACGGTCTTTCACCGTTAAGTTATACGTCTGATTACAGCGGCTTGCGTACGACAGCAGCGCGCCTGAAACGGGACGCCATCGGTCGAATCGATACGTTTACCGACAGTGTGCCGACGCGAACGGTGAGAGTCGACAGTGCCCGTCCCGAGCCCAGGGGCGTCGTCGGGATGTGCGTATGCGGGTGATAACAAAGCCCCGTCACCACAGAGAGACGGTATGGAGATACAGGAGGTTCACTCGCGAAGCAACGCGATCCTCGACGAGGTGTCGCGGGCGGTCATCGCCGACAGACAGGTGTTACGAACGGTACTGACGGGCTTTCTCGCCCGTGGTCACGTCCTACTGGAGGACGTCCCCGGCACCGGGAAGACGCTGACGGCGCGGTCGTACGCCACCGCGCTCGGTCTCTCGTTCTCGCGCATCCAGTTCACGCCGGACCTCCTCCCCTCCGACGTCACCGGGACGCACATCTTCAACGAGAAGACCCGCGAGTTCGAGTTCCAGCCCGGCCCCATCTTCTCCAACATCGTGCTGGCCGACGAGATCAACCGCGCCTCCCCGAAGACCCAGTCCGCGCTGCTCGAAGCGATGGAGGAGGGTCAGGTCACCGTCGACGGGACGACGCACACGCTGCCCGACCCGTTCTTCGTCATCGCGACGCAGAACCCCGTCGAACAGGAGGGGACGTTCCCGCTGCCCGAGGCGCAGAAAGACCGGTTCATCATCAAGACCTCGCTGGGCTACCCCGACGAGGACGGCGAACTGGAGATCATCAACCGCCGGGCGAACCGCGACACGACGTCGCCGAGCGCGGAACGCGTCACGAACGACGAGGAGGCCCTCGCGCTCCGGGAGGCCCCCGAGCACATCCACACCGACCCGGACGTCCGACGGTACATCACCCGGCTCTGCCGGGCGACCCGCGAGGACTCGCGGGTGAAGACCGGCGTCTCGCCGCGTGCGACCCAGCGCCTGTTCGAGGCGTCGCGCGCGCTCGCAGCCATCAACGGCCGGGCGTACGTCACCCCGGACGAGGTGAAGGCCATCGCGCCCACCGTCCTCTCCCACCGCCTCGTCCTCACCGCGGACGCCCGCGTCGGCAACGTCAGCAAGCAGTCGGTCGTCCAGAACCTTCTGGAGGAGATAGAGGTCCCGACCGTCCAGTACACCTCCCAGCAGCAGAGCCAGCCCTCAGCAGGCGACGACTGACTCGACGGACGAGCACCCGACCACGCTGTCGACCCGCCCGCACTCGGCCCGTTTTCGACGACTCCGTGACGCCGTGACCCGAACGAGAGCGGCCGCGCCGGTCGTCCCCGACCGCGCTGCTCACCGATGCCTCGTCGGAGACGCCGAACCGAGGGACCGGGGGCACCCCCGACGGCGACGCTCCGTCTCGCTGTGACGCGCGCATCGACACGGGCTGTGCGACCTCGACGGTCGCGTGACCCGGTGACAGTGCGATGGCCACGTACGAGCCGCGGTGGCGAACGGCGGCGAGCGGCGGGGCCGCGTCGCTGGGGGATGGGAGAGCGCGAGAGGGAAGGGGGTTCCGTGGTCGTAACGGAGCGTGGCGGGAACCGCTCGGAGTGGTGTGAGGGCGAGTCGCGCTACTTGTACAGCGCGATCATCAGCACCACCGCCGCGCCGAGGAGGAGCAGGAGGCTCTCCAGAGGCAGGCCGGTGACGTCGACGTCGAACAGCACGAGCCCCGCACCGACGCTGATGCCGCCGAACGCCGCGGTGCCGCCCGAGTGCGAGAGTTCGGCGGGCCACGTCCGCGCCGACCGGCCGAGCTGTCGCCCGACGTTGATGGCCTGTTCGCCCGCGTCCCAGGCGACGATGGCGGCGACCATCCCCGCCAGCAGCGGGATGGGGTCGGTGCCGGTGCCGTTGACCGCCCCCGTGAACACGACGCCGAGGACGAGGAAGACGAACCCCAGCGAGACGAGTCGGCGCGCCAGTCGCCGGTGTACCGGGACGACGCCGAGCGCGACGAACGGGACGCCGAGCAGCCCCAGGAGCTCCCCCCGGAGCGTGAAGCTCGCCTCGTAGCTCCCGAGTTGCACGACGCCGACGCCGAACCCGGCGAACGAGACGGCCACCCCGACGAGTGCGATGGGGAGGCCGAGGAACCGGTAGCCCCAGCGGTAGACGGCCACGCCGAGCGCGAGGACGAGCACGCCGCCCAGCGAGATGCCGACGGCCGTGTACTGTTCTGGCACCTTCGCGAGCGCGGCGACGCTCGCCGCCGCGGCGAGGACGGCGATAGCAGAACTCACCCGCGAGGGGTGGTAGACGACGCGGGTCACTCCGAGGCCTCCATGACGTCGACGATAGAGGTTCCAAGGGGCTGGTCCGGCGTCCAGTCGACGACCGGAATCTCGGCCTGACGGAGCGAGCTGAGGCGGTTCTGGCGGTCGACGCGCGCGAGTCGGCTCCCGACCGTCGCGTCGCTGGTGACGTCCGGCGAGATGACCGTCACCGGGTGGCCGTTGGCCTCCAGCGTGAGCGCGAGCGAGGTGCTGTACTCGTCGGCCAGCGGCGACAGGTAGATGACCTGTGCGTCACCGGAGAGGCGTTTGCGGAGTTCGGCCGCCTGCTCGTCGGGGTTCTCGGCGTCCTCCTCGGGCGGGACCGTCGAGAGGACGGGGTGGGTCGCGAGCAGTTCGCGGGCGGTCAGTTCGTGCTCGATACCGACCCCGGCGGCGAGCCAGCAGAACTCCCGGCCGATAGCCGCGAGGCCGACGTAGTCACGCGTCTCGCCGAGCGCGGTCAGCAGCTGCTCGGCTCCGGCGAGGTTGTACGCGAGGCCGTGGGGTTCGCCCTCGGCGCTCGCGCGGTAGGCGCTCTGGCGGGCGTCGACGAGCAACACGATGGTCGCGGCGCGCTCCTCGCGGAACTCGACGGTCGTCAGGTCGCCCGTCTTCGCGTAGCGCTTCCAGTCGATGCGGCTCATCGGGTCGCCCTTCTGGTACTCGCGGGTGCGGTGGAACTCGATGCCGGCGCCGCCGTCGTCGGTGACGAGACGGCCCGTCGAGTGCCGGGACTGTTTCCGGAGGGGCACCTCGGGGACGGCGTCGGTGCACGTCAGCGACGTCGCTGGCTCGCAGTCGACCGTGGCTTCGAGTTCCGTCCCGCCCGAGACGTCCCGGAGGTACGTCGTGACGGGGTCGAACTGGTGGCGGCCGTACTCCGCGCCGACGGTGTAGGAGAACGTCGTCGACCGGCCGGGCCAGAGGAACGCGGCGTGACGGGGCGATCCCTCGCGGACCGCGAGCATCGGCGGGACGCCGTCGACGAACCGCGCGTCGACGAGCGGCCAGCGACCGGTGTTGGTGATGCGGACGGTCACCTCGACGTCGCTGCCCCGGTCGGGGGTGTCGTCGTCGACGGTGCGCTCGACGCGGAGCGTCGGCTTCGGCCGCCCCGTTATCCGCGGGTAGGCCGCGAACGCCGCGGCCGGCACCGTCGCGAGCAGCAGGAGCGGGCGGGCCGCGAGCACGCCGACGGCCCCGGCGAACAGCGCGACGGCGACGATACCGCGCCAGCGGCCGGTCCGACGGCGCTCGACCTCGACGGCGAGGTCGTCCCCGTCGGTGGCCGAGGAGACGCGCTGGCCGTAGCTCGACGCCGTCTCCGACTGGCTCGACTGGTTCGACTGGTTCGACTGGCTGGCGGTGGCGGTAGCGTTGCTCATCGTGTTCCTCCGGAGGTGCCGGCCGGTCCGGCGGCGTTCGGTCCAGCGGCGTCAGCTGTGTCGTTCGGTGGTGCGGTCGAGGTGGACGCCCCCGGCCGCCCGCTCGGCGCCGCGTCGGACGCGATGCGGACGATCTCCTCGGCCGTGGCCGCGGCCCCGTACTGGAGCCACGACTGGCCGTTGAGCGCGGCGCGAACGCGCGCCGAGCGCGGGGCGACACCGTCGGTCGCGAGGAACTGGCTCGCCGTCCGGTCGTCCGTCCAGCGCCCGGACTCGACGAGCGCTCTGGCGTCCTCCCGGGCGACACCCCGTTTCCGAATCAGCGTCCGGATGGCCTTCTCGCGGAGGTCCTCGCGGACCCCCTCGGGTTCGTCCGAGAAGTACGTCGCGCGGAGGCCCAGGCCGTGGTCGACCAGGTCGTCGAACTCCGCGCCGAGGACGGGCACCTGCTCGACGAACTCGGGTTCGGGGGCCGCGGCCTCGTCGACGCTACTGGCCGCGCGAGCGACGAGCATCACGACGAGGACGAGGAGCGCGAGGACGCCGATGCCCGCCACGACGAGGTAGTCGCTACCGAGCGCCTCGATGGCGGGTTGGATGGGGAGGACCTCCCCCAGCTCCGGCGAGAGGACGACGGCGAGCGCGCCGCCGAAGACGGCGATACCCAGCACGACGAACAGGTACCAGAGCGCACGTCTGACCGACGCCATCAGAACTCACCACCGAGGTCCATCCGTCGCAGCGACTCGCGGGCGCGACGCGCGTCGTCGTCGGTGACGGGCTGGGTGCCGTAGCGGACGTTCTCGAACACCGAGCGCAGCGTGCTGACGCCGTCCGGGTCCAGCCCGGCGGCGATGGCCGCGCTCGCGCACTCGGCGGTCGTCATCTGTCGGGGGCGCTGGATACCAGCGCGGTCGGTCATCGTGAGCCACGCGCGTTCGATCTCGTTGCGCGGGTCGGCGACCCACTCGACGCCGGTGCCGTCGCCGCCGTCGCTCCCCTGCGGGAGGAGCGCGAGCAACAGCCCGAGAATCCGCTCGCCGTAGCGCTTCAGGACGGCGGCCAGGACCAGCAGGCCGAGCAGCGCCAGGAGGAACGGCAGGAGTGCCAACAGCAGGTCGAGCAGCTGCTCCCAGAGGGACTGCTCGTCGCCCTGATCCCCGGAGTCGGAGCTCTGTTCCTGTTGCTGCTGCTGTTCCTGTTGCTGTTGGGGCTGTGGCTCCTTCTTCTGGACCTGCTGCTCGGGGTTGTCCTTGTTGGATTCAACCTGCTTCTTGATCGTCTCTGCCTGGTCGTTGCCGAAGGGGACGTTCTCGAAGTCGAGGTCGATGACCTCGTCAGGGTCGGACGAGAGGGACGATTCGAGCGTCGTCGCGGAGACCCCCATCGCAACGATGCAGGCGAGTGCCACGGCGAGCGCGACGACCCGGTCGGCGTTCATGGGTCGCCTCGTTCGGTGGGCCGCATCGTATCAGTGGACATCACGGTCGATACAGAGAAAGCGTCTCTCGCGTGCATAGTTAATCGGCAGCTACACCTTCTGGGCGGTCGTCCCGCCCGTTTCAGGGAGTGTGGGGGACGAACCGAGCTAGCACGTCACTCGACGGTGACGCTCTTCGCGAGGTTGCGCGGCTTGTCGATGGACCGGCCGAGGCCGTGAGCGGTGTAGTACGACACGAGCTGGAGCTGGACGTTCGCGAGCAGGCCGACGACGTCGGGGTGGGTGTCGGGGACGCGGAGCACCTCGTCGGCGACGCCGCCGACCGCCATCCCCTCGGGGGCGACGGCGACGACGTTGACCCCGCGGGCCTTCGCCTCCTCGGCGTTCTTCAGCGTCTCCTCGCCGCGGTCGCCGGTCAGCAGCGCGTACAGCGTCGTCTCGGGGGTGACGAGCGCGAGCGGGCCGTGTTTCAGTTCGCCCGATGCGAACCCCTCGGCGTGCTCGTAGGTGATCTCCTTGAACTTCAGCGCCCCCTCCAGCGCGACCGGGTACTCGAAGTCCCGACCGATGAAGAAGTGCGCGTCGCGTCCGATGTGGGCGTCGCTGACGCTCCGGGCCTCGGTCGTCGCGAGCAGGTCCTCGACGGCCTCGGGGAGCGCCTCCAGCGCCGCGAGGAACTCGGCGGCGTCCTCGCGGACCGTCGCGGCCGCGCTGTCGCTGGCGACGCGGTGGGTCAGCAGGCTCAGCGCGACGACCTGCGAGGTGAACGTCTTCGTCGCGGCGACGCCGATCTCGGGACCAGCGCGGATGTACAGCGTGTCGTCCGCCTCGCGGGAGACCGTCGAGCCGACGACGTTCGTGACGGCGACGGTCCGCGCGTCGGCCTCGTGGGCGCGACGGAGCGCACTGAGCGTGTCGGCGGTCTCGCCCGACTGCGTGACCGCGACGACGAGCGTCGACTCGTCGACCGGCTGCAGGTCGTGGTACTCGCTCGCACGGTACGCGGTGGCCGGGAGCCCCGCGCGGACCAGCTGTCGCGAGGCGGCCAGCGCCGCGTGGTACGAAGTGCCACACGCGACGAGGTGGACGTGGTCGATCTCCTCGAACGTCCCGTCGGGGAGCGTGTCGAGGTCGACGTCGTCGCCGTCGACGCGCCCGGCGAGCGTGCCCCGGAGTGCCTCGGGCTGGGCGTCGATCTCCTTGCGCATGAAGTGTTCGTACTCGCCCTTCCCGGTCTCCTCGGGGCTCCACTCGACCGTCTCGGGGGCACGGTCGACGCTGCCGCCCTCGCGGTCGCGGATGTGGTAGCCGTCGCGGTCGACGGTCGCCACGTCGCCGTCCTCGAGGTAGACGACCTGGTCGGTGAACTCCAGGAACGCGGGGACGTCGCTGGCGAGGTAGTACCGGCGCTCGCCGGTCTCGTCGTCGTCGACGAGACCGAGCACGAGCGGGGAGTCCTGTCGGGCGGCGTACACCACGTCCTCGCCGTCGACCAGTAGCGCGATGGCGTAGCTCCCCTCCAGGTCGTCGAGGGTGCGTTCGAACGCGGTCTCGACCTCCAGCCCCCGGTCAAGATAGTGCTCGACCAGATGCGGGACGACCTCGGTGTCCGTGTCGCTCCGGAACGTGTAGCCCTCCTCGCGCAGGCGTGCGCGGAGCGCCTCGTAGTTCTCGATGATACCGTTGTGGACGACGGCGACCCGCCCGGACTGGCTCGTGTGCGGGTGGGCGTTCGCGTCCGTCGGCGGGCCGTGGGTCGACCACCGGGTGTGACCGATGCCGACCTGCCCGGTGGGCGTGTCGGCCGCGATGGCCGCTCCGAGGTCGCTGATCTGGCCCGACCGCTTCCGGACGGCGATTCCACTCCCGTTCTGGACGGCGACACCGGCCGAGTCGTAGCCCCGATACTCGAGGTTCTCGAGGCCGGTCAACAGGTCACCGACCGCGTCGTCCGTTCCGATGCACGCGATGATTCCACACATAGCTGGTCCGAGGTCGACACCCGCGGCGACCGGCCGCACACGGAGTCCACGACCTCATCTGTACCGACGTACTCGCCTGCGGCACATTATTATGAGCCGTGTAAGTCACGTGCAGACAACCGTTCGTGACCGTTCGGTTCCGTTCACAAGATTGTGTCAGTTCGGCCGCAGTCCGGCGGTTTATAGCCCCCATACGGCTGGCGAACCGTGAACGGACAGGACCGGCAGCGAGAGCGGTCGCCGGGGTGCGTCGCGACGAGATGCTTGAGCACTCAAGTCGTGTGTCCACTCGAACGTCCCGCCGACGTGCCTCGGCGGTGAGGTGTGTCGACGTGTTCCGGGAGTGACCACAGCCGGGAGTATCGTGGCCGACGGCTCCGGGAGGGAACGGCCGTCGCCGACAGCTACTGGAGTCGCAGCGAGTGTAGCCCACCGATATCGCGACGGAGAGACGGTAGGTCACGGGGGCGGCACCGATAGCGATATCACGGGGAACGGAGCGTCGAAGGCCGAGAATACGAGGGGGAGAAAACACGAAGAGTCGCCGAGAACTCGACGACCGGTCGAGTGACGGGAGGTGGGGCGCTGAGAGTGAGCGAGTCACCGAGAACAGACCAGTCGCTGCGGACGGCGTAGTCGTCGTGCGGATAGCGCAGTCACTACGGGCGGACCGGTCGGTATCGAGCGAAGAGAGTGCGTCCGGCCAATCGGCCGGACACCGCGTAACGGACACATGACAGGTACGTTCGGTCGGGCGATTCTGGTCTACGGACGAATCTGTTTCCCATCCCGGAGGTCGCGGGCCGTCCCGCAGCTGAGACAGCCGTAGACCTCGTCGGCGTTGTCACCGAAGACACGGACGAACTGTCGCGTGACGAATTCGCCGCAGTTGTTACATCGCCGCTGGGAGTCAGTCGCTTGCGCGGAGTTTACCAGATTCATCGTTCGACACCGACTGAGACGACGGGAGTAACGTCCTTTGCTACCAACTCTATAATCCCGGTTAGTCGTGTTCTACTATCGAAAATTCAGCTATCCATGAGAGAATACAGCCGTCGACAGGCCGGTGAGAGCGTCTACCGAAATGGCAACGAGAGGATAGTACGTTCGAGTGGGAAAGACGGGAGTCGCTGCGGGCTGGAGTCGCGACGGTCCGAACCGGTTCAGCGAACCGCGGTCGCCAGCGTGGCGCTCGCGAACGCGAGCGTCAGGACGGTCGGGAGCCAGAGGCCCGCAGCGGGGAGCACCGACGCCCAGGAGGCGACGGTCAATACCACCGCGAGGCCCGTCACGGCCGCCGGATACTGGACTGCGGTGAACGGCGACTCCTCCTCGGCGTCGACGTCCGTCTCGCCGACCGACAGATAGGGCGCGAGGTCCTCGGTGAGGGCGGTCCGGGTGACCGTTCCGCGGTTCTTGTCGTAGTCGATGACGCCCGCCTCGTCGAGTTTCGGCAGGTGGCACTGGTAGAGCCCGACGTACACGCGCTTGCGCTGTGCCGAAGAGAGTTCGGCGACCGTGATGTCGTTCTCCAGTGCGGCGATGTGTTCGGCGATGCTACCCATGTCGACGCTCTCGTCCTGTTCGAGCAGATACTGGACCGCACGGCGGCGGCGCTCGTTCTGTAGCAGGTGGAAGAGGTCGTCTTTGGCGAGTGTCTCCGGAGCGGCCGTCTCGGCGACGTCCGTCTCGGGGTCGGTCTCGGTCTCGGTCTTCGTGACTCCCGTAGCGTTCATGTGTTCGTGACCTTCACAGTATCCGACTCCAGCATCGGTCTTCAAGGTGGAACCAAAACAGTTTGGTATGGTCTGGCCAGTGGCCGCCCGACGGATGTGATGAACCCTCGACGACACGTTCGAGGACCGCTCTACCGCTTCTATTTGGCGCTTTGGCTGTTAGGGCTTAAATCATTCGGCAATTCAAAGACATTCTCGTTTCGATACTGGTTCGAGAGCGGACCAGGTGGCTCACGGCGGGTCCGGGGAGCGACGGGACACACCGAGTTTCCGGTGAAGCGGTGTTCGGAGAACACGGCCTCGCCGAAACGGGTCCGAGTTGTCGTGACCGATCGTTCGGACAGCCTCCGTATCCGACTGAACGCGATACCCACACCTCGTCGACAGTGTGGTCGGCAGCCTGACCGACCACACACACCACGTTTCCGGTGAAACCCCCACCGCTGTCCCCCTATCAGCGTCGGCGATAGGGGGACCCGTGGGAGTCGTCGCTTCGGTACTCCCGAGTATCACCCGGACGGCTCTCGGTCGATAGGTGGGCGGTATCGGACAGCCCCCCGACCGGTCGAGCAGCGACTCTCGTCACGGTGGACGACTCACCGTCGTTCCAGTAGATCCACTCGAAAGGAGGGTCGGAGGGTGGAGGGAGTCGAGACACACACACCACGTTTCCGGTGAAAC
The DNA here is from genome assembly GCF_023074835.1 of Halomarina salina. Lineage (NCBI taxonomy): Archaea > Methanobacteriati > Methanobacteriota > Halobacteria > Halobacteriales > Natronomonadaceae > Halomarina > Halomarina salina. Next base: position 78,943 of record NZ_JALLGW010000006.1, on the reverse strand, counting down.
GGGGGTCGAGGGGAGGGGGGCGAGCGTGGAGAGCCGTGGGGTCGATGGAAAAAGTCGGGCAGAACGGTCGGTGGACCGGAGCTGCCGATAACGCCCGTCTCCGTCCCTTACGCCGCAGAGTCGCTGATCGGTACGACGACCGATGGGCCAGACGCCTCCAGTCAGCTAACCTCGAACTGCCGTCCCTATGCCGACAGAATATGCATGCTCACGCTGACTGAGAGTTCACTTTCAGTTTCGACTAGCTACCAATCATTAAATACTACACCAGCGAAAAGTCCACCAAGCTAGTTTCATAGTAGTAAGAGAACGACGAGCGTCGTTCGATACGGACTCCTCTTCGACCCGAAGCTACTGTTCGTCGACAGTCGAGATCGTCGGATACTGCGCCCGTCCAGAGCGGTGCCTCTCTCGTCCGGTTTCGACTCCGTCTTGTTTTCCGTCTCTTCGCCGTCTCGCCGTCTCGTGTACCAATCTCGAGGTGCTCCCGGTTCACGTCTCGCCTCGACGAGAGCCCACAGGGACACACCGCGTTTCCGGTGAATCCGAGCGGAGATTCACCACCGACCCCCCTTTCTCGTGGACCGACCCACCCTCTCGGGCGGTTTCACCGGAAACGTGGTGTGCGCGCGTGGATTGTTGTATCGTTCGAGTTCTCACTAACAGTTGGATGTATCATGCTTTCTGTAGTATATTAGTGGACGTGCTGTCTCTTTTCACTTTCACCGGCCTGTAGGGGGAACAGTCAAGACGTTTCACCGGAAACGCGGTGTGTATCCAGATGTCCGACGCCGACGACCTGTTCATCCGGGAGGACCCGGTGTTCGTGAACAAAGAGCTCCTCGAGATCAACCACCTCCCCGACGAGGGGCGTATCGTCGGCCGGGACGAGGAGATCAGCCAGCTCGCAAACGCGGTCAACCCGGCCATCTTCGGCCAGAGCCCGAGCAACGTCCTCATCTACGGGAAGACCGGCACGGGGAAATCGCTCTGTGCGAAGTACGTCTCCGGGCGACTCATCGACACCGCCGAGGAGGAGGGGGTGACGACCGACTTCGCGTACGTCGACTGCGCGCAGGACTCGACGGAGACCCAGGCGGTCCAGACCATCGCGAGCGCGCTCAACCGACCCGACGAGACGGGTATCAACATCCCCGACAAGGGCATCGCGACCGCGACGTACTACAAGCGCCTCTGGGCCATCCTCGACGAGTGTTACGACGTCGTCCTCGTCATCCTCGACGAGATCGACAAGCTCGACAACGACGACATCCTCATGCAGCTCTCGCGGGCGGGCGAGGCAGGGAAGCTCACCAACTGCAAGGTCGGCGTCATCGGCATCTCGAACAAGATCAAGTACAAAGACCGGATGGACGAGCGCGTCAAGTCGAGCCTCTGCGAGCGCGAGTTCGTCTTCCCGCCGTACGACGCCGCCCAGCTGGGCGACATCATGGACGCGCGGTCGGACGCCTTTCGGGACGGGGTCCTGGCCGACTCGGTCATCCCGCGGGCCGCGGCGCTCGCCGCCCGCGAGCACGGAGACGCCCGCAAGGCCATCGACATCCTCCGGTACGCGGGCGAGATCGCGCAGTCGACCGGCGCGGAGGTCGTCCAGGAGGACTTCGTCGTCCAGGCGCGCCAGCGCGCCGAGACCGACCGCTTCCGCGAACTCATCCGCGGGTCGACGCCTCACGCCCGGTACGTGCTCCAGGCGCTGACGCTGCTCTCGCTCAACGAGGGCGACGACGAGGCGTTCCGCACGACGCGCATCTACGAGCTGTACGAGCAGGTCTGCCGCCAGGAAGGGTCGGAGTCGCTGTCGCTGCGCCGGGTCCGCGACCTGCTCAAGGAACACGCCTTCCTCGACGTCATCGAGCAGTCCCGCCACAGCGGCGGGTCCGCCGAAGGGAGCTACACGGAACACCGACTCCTCGAGGACCCCGAGGTCATCCAGAGCGTGCTGATGGACACCGAGTAGGCATCTTATACTCGAAGTAGAGACTCTTTGTCATTGGAGACAATCTCCCGATTTCACCGGAAACGTGGTGTGTACCGCCGATTCGAATCGACGGATCGGTGACCGTCGTCAACCGTCGGTGACAGTCGATAGCCGTTCACGACTGTGGCGTTCGATGGGGGTCGCCGGTCGGAACCGGGTCAGTCGAGGTCGTCGACGACCGCGCGCACGTCGGCGGCGTCCATCCCGTCGAGCGTCTCCAGGCCGTGGCGGACGACCGCGGGGAAGAAGTGGCGGTTCTTCTCGAACTCCTCGTCGTACTCGTACTCGTACTGGACCTTCAGGGTCCCGTAGACCCGCTGGAGTTCGCGCTTCTGGGACTCGGGGAGGTACATGTAGGTCCCGACGCGTTCCTCCTTGACGCTGCCGTCCCCGGCGTCTTCGTCTTCGTTCGCATCCCTCGCGTCGCGCTCGTCGCCGGATGTCTCGGTGGTCTCGTCTGTCGCTGCATCGGTCGCGCCTGCGTCGGCCGGTTCCGTGGCACTCGCCGACTCGTCGACTGACTCGCCCCCCGACTCCCGTTCGCGTTCCTCGGCCTCGGACTGCTGTGCTTCGGCGCGCTCCCGGGCCTTCCCGCGTCGCGAGCGTAGGCGACTCGCGCGGTCGTCGCTCATCGGCGCACCTCCGCGGTCTCCGTCGCTTCCGCGGGGGCGTCGTCGAACCCGAACTGCTCGTCGAGGTTCGCGGCGATGGCGAGGAACGTCTCGGTCATGTCGACCTCGGGGTCGTACTCGAACAGCGAGACGCCCTCTGAGAACGCGCGCTGGAGTGCGACGCGCTTGCGGACCTCCCAGACGGGGATGTCGGGGAACGCCTCGTCGAACCAGTCGAGCATCGTCCGGCCCTCGTTGGTCGACTCGACGCGGTTGGCGACGACGCCGCGCTCGGCGATGGTGATGTCGTAGTCGAGTTCCAGCGACTCGACGTGGTCGAACAGCAGTTCGAGCGCGCGCTTGCTGGTCGACTCGGCGAGCGCCGGGATGAGGACGTTCCGCGTCGCGTGCAGACCGTTGTCGGTGAGGTAGCCGAGGTGTGGCGGACAGTCGACCAGTACGTAGTCGTAGTCGTCCTCGACGGTCTCCAGCGCGAGTGCCAACTGCTCGCCGCCGCGCCGCGAGAGCGTCAGCTCGGGTTCGGCCGCGGTCATGTCGATGTTCGAGGGGACCACGTCCATCTCGGGGTGGTCGCGGACCAGGTCGGGGAACGAGTCACGATGCTCGGGGTCGGTGAGCACGTCGAACAGGCTGGGTGGGTCCTCGTCGTACGCCTCGCGGAAGCCCAGGCCCTCCGTCGCGTTGCCCTGCGGGTCGAGGTCCACGAACAGCACGTCGCGCCCGCGTGCGTTGAGCGCGCCGGCGACGTTGATGCCGACGGTGGTCTTGCCCACGCCACCCTTCTGATTCGAAAATGATAGCTTCGCTGGACCGGCCATACGAACCGGTTTGGACGAGTCGGCTTAACGTTACGTCAGACGCGTACGTGATGGGCGAACTGGTTTTGACGTACAAACTGTCTGAACTACTCGAATCGGGCGAGACACATCGGACGTCACAAGTTCCGTGAATGTCATAGGTACAATATCGCGGCTACAGAGCTGTGGATGGCATTTTCACCGGAAACGTCGTGTGCTGGTCTCGGCGCGCGGTGGGGCTGAGACTGGCGGTACAATCGGGGTTTTCCGGTTCGTCCGTCTCTGGTGGCAAAACTGAACGAACTGTCAAACACGTCAAAACCGTCAAAACTGTCTTGTACGTCTGGTGTGTCCGAACCGAGTGAACCAGCCGAACCGTCCTGTCGCCCCGAACCAGGTGAACCAGCTGGTCTCGCAGGAACCACGCGAACCGAGCCGTCCCGCTCGTTCAGGTCGGCGCTCCGAAGACGCGAGGGATTCGACGCCTAACGGGTTCGACGGTCCGCCGAGTTGCGCGCCTGGACGGGTCGACCGGATGCCTCGCCGACGGGTGAGCTTATGCCGCGTCGGTCGAACGCGCTCGTATGACCGACATCGACGACGTCGCGGACTCGCTGGCCGCGACGCAGGGTAGCCTCGACGACCTCCCCGTCGTCGCGGTCCGCGTCGACGACCCGATGGTGACCGTGGTGCTGGGACTCCCGAGTGGCGACCGGTTCGAGGAGGCGCTGACGATACCGCCCGTCTGGGGGATGAACTGCCGACTGAAGACGCTGCTCGACGCGTACGACCTCGCGCTCGACGACGTCGAGGACCTCGAAGGCGAGACGGTGCCGTGTACGCGGTCGGTCGAGGGGAGCGGTCTCTCGTTCGGGCTCGACCTGGACTCGCTGGCCGAGACCTGACCGGGTGCGGTCGACCGTTCGGCCTCGGCGAACGCCCGCGAACGTGCCGGCGACCACTCACGGACGCGCGGGAGTTAACCGTCGGGCCGCCCTACCGCGGGTATGAGCGAGACGCGACTCGCCACCGTCGGCGGTGGCTGTTTCTGGTGTACCGAGGCGGTGTACAAGGAAGTCGACGGCGTCCACGAGGTCACCTCGGGGTACGCGGGCGGCCACGTCGAGGACCCCACCTACGAGGCGGTCTGTCGGGAGGAGACGGGCCACGCCGAGGTCGTCCAGATCGAGTACGACCCCGCAGTCGTCGACTACCCGGAGATCCTCGCGATCTTCTTCACGGTCCACGACCCGACGACGCTGAACCGGCAGGGGCCGGACGTCGGGAGCCAGTACCGCTCCATCGTCCTCTACCACGACGACGAGCAGCGCGAACTCGCCGAGGAGTACATCGCGGGACTGGAGTCGGAGAACGCCTACGACGACGACATCGTCACCGAGGTCGAACCGCTGGAGACGTTCTACGAGGCCGAGGAGTACCACCAGGACTACTACGAGAAGAATCCCGGCGACGGCTACTGCCAGTTCAACGCCGACCCGAAGATCCGGAAGGTCCGCGAGAAGTTCGCCGCGAACGTCACCCAGTAGTCAGGCCCGCGACGCCGGGTGCCTCGACCGAGCCCGACGCCGGCAGTCTCCGAACGAGTCGGACGCTACTCGTCGGACCGTACTCCTCTCCTCCCGCTCTCGCCGGTGGGACGGAACTCGACGACGGTTCGGACGGTCGTGCGTGGACTGTCCGATTCAGTACCCGTGAACGGCCGCCCCGACCGACCTGTCCGTAGTGGTAACTAACTGGCGGAAAATAAATACAACGGAAGACAGTACGAGGAAAAGTTCAGTAAGCATACAAATATTTATGCGCAGGTGAGTTAACGACGTTCAGTATCATGGAAAGACCCTCTGAGGAATCTAGCGATTCTAGCACCGGTAGCACACAGCAGTCGATCAGCCGACGGTCCGTGCTCGCTTCCGGGGCCGTCCTCGCTGGAACCACTGCGCTCGCCGGCTGTCTCGGCGGCGGTGGTGGCGACGGCGACGGTGGCGACGACGGCAGTGACGGGAACGGCAGCGACGGCGGCGGTAACGGAAGCGGCGGCAACGAGACCAGTAGCGACGGTGGCGGCGGTGGAAGCGGCGAGCCGACGAACGTCGCCATCGTCTCCAGTCCGGCCGGGTTCGACGACAACGCGTTCAACGACCTGGCGTTGCAGGGTCTCCAGACCGCGAGCGAGGAGTACAACATCGAGATCAACCAGGTCGAGGAGACCGAGCAGGCGCAGTACCAGTCGACGCAGGCCAACCTCGCCCAGAGCGGTGACTACGACCTCATCGTGCTGGTGTCGTACAACCACACGGAGGCGCTGTCGCAGAACGCCGTCGACTACCCCGACCAGAACTGGATGCTCATCAACGACTACGTCGACCAGCCCAACGTCGCGGGCTACACCTGGGCGAACCACCAGATGTCGTTCCTCGCGGGCGTGCTCGGCGGGACGATGACCACCGAGGAGCTGACCGGGGGCGGTGGCTCGACCAGGCCCGACACCGCCCAGATCGGCTTCGTCGGCGGCGTCGACGGGTCGCTCATCAACGCGTTCGAGCGGGCGTACGTCGCGGGCGCGGAGTGGGTCAACTCCGATGTCCAGGTCAACGTCGGTTACATCGGCAACTACACCGACACGAGCACGGCGGCCGACATCGCCAGCTCGCAGTACGACGACGGAGCCGACATCGTCTACCACGCTGCGGCGGCGGCGGGTCGCGGCGTGTTCGAGGCGGCCCAGTCGAAGGGCCGCCTCGCCATCGGCGTCGACGCCGACCAGTCACAGACGCTCCCGGACTTCCAGGACGTCATCCTCGGGTCGGCGGTGAAGTTCATCAACGAGGGGACCCGCGAGGTCGCCGCCGCCGTCGCGCAGGACGACTTCAGCAGCGTCGCCGGCCAGAACACCGTCGGCCTCGAGGACGAGGCGGTCGACCTCGTCATCGGGCAGGCCTACGAGGGCCAGCTGCCCGACGTCGTCCAGCAGAACATCGACGAGGCGAAGCAGGGCATCACGAGCGGCGACATCAGCGTCCCCTGCACCGCCTCGGGCTGTAACTGACCGCCGTCGCTCGAACCTCTCTCATGGACATCTACCCGCTCACGTATGGGACGTAACGCCCAGCCCGCCGTCCGACTGGAGGGCATCACCAAGCGCTTCGGTGACGTCGTCGCGAACGACAGCGTCGACTTCACGCTGGACCGCGGCACGGTCCACGCCCTGCTCGGGGAGAACGGGTCGGGCAAGACGACGCTGATGAGCGTCCTCTACGGCCTCTACGAGAAGGACGCCGGGACGGTCGTCGTCGACGGCGAGCCTCGCGAGTTCGACTCGCCTCGCGACGCGATGGACGCTGGCGTCGGGATGATCCACCAGCACTTCCAGCTCGTCGAGCCGATGACGGTGCTCCAGAACGTCATCCTCGGCCACGAGCCGACCGACAACGGGCTGGTCGACGAGTCGGCCGCCCGGGGCGACGTGGTGGACATCTGTGAGCGCTACGACTTCGACGTCGACCAGTACCTCGACACGCCGATCCGGGACCTGGACCTCGGCGCGCGCCAGCGCGTCGAGATCGTCAAGAGCCTCTACCGTGGCGCGGAGGTCCTCGTCTTCGACGAACCGACGGCCGTGCTCACGCCCCAGGAGGTCGACCGGCTGTTCGACGTGATGAACGAACTCACCGCGGCGGGTCGCTCGCTCATCTTCATCACGCACAAGCTCGACGAGGCGCTGGCCGTCGCCGACGACGTGACCGTCCTCCGCGACGGCGAGGCCATCGGGACCGTCGACGCGGCCGACACGAGCGAGCAGGAACTCGCCCGCATGATGGTCGGCCGCGAGGTGCTCACCGAGCGCCGACCCAGAGAGCGCACGCCCGGTCGCCCGATGCTCGACGTCGACGGCCTCCACGTCCAGGGCGACCGCGGCCGCGAGCAGGTGACCGACGTCGACCTCACGGTCCACGAGGGCGAGATTCTCGGTATCGCGGGCGTCCAGGGCAACGGCCAGACCGAACTGGTCGAGGCCGTCACGGGCGTCCGCCCCGTCTCGGCGGGGACGGTCCAGTTCGACGGGCAGGACATCACCGGGATGAGCCGCCGCCGGCGCATCCAGGCCGGTATCGCGTACGTCCCCGAGGACCGCCAGACCGAGGGGCTCGTCCAGGAGTACGACCTCGTGCGCAACGCGCTGCTCGGCAACCAGACCGTCGGGCGGTTCGTCAGCCGACGGTTCGTCGACTGGCCCGCCGTCCGCGACCACGCCGAGGAGATCGTCGACGAGTACGACGTCCAGCCGGGGAACACGGACGCGAGAGCCCGGTCGCTGTCGGGCGGGAACCAGCAGAAGTTCATCGTCGGTCGGGAGATCGAACACGACCCGGACGTGATGGTCGCGGCCCACCCGACCCGCGGCGTCGACATCGGGTCGATCGAGTTCATCCACGACCGCCTCGTCGACCTCCGCGAGGAGGGGCTTGCTATCCTGTTCGTCTCCTCGAAGCTCGAGGAGATCCGGGCGCTCTCCGACCGTATCGCGGTCATGTACGAGGGCGAGTTCATCGACGTCGTCGACCCCGACGAGGTGAGCGACGAGGAGCTCGGCCTGCTGATGGCCGGCCGGACCCTCGACTCGACGGGGGCGACCGACACGGACGCGGACACGCGACCCACCGACGAGCGGCCGGAGGACGAGGGGGTGCGGTCGTGAGCGACGACGGGTCGAGTCGAGCGCGGTCGACACTCGACCGGGCGGCCGACCGAGTGCTCGACCTGACGGTCCTCGAACGGTTGGCCATCGCGACGGCGTCGACGCTCCTCGCGTTGCTCATCGGCCTCGTCATCGTGGCGGCCGCGGGCTACGACCCGGCCGAGTTCCTCGGCGCCATGTTCGAGGGGTCGTTCGGCGACCGCAGCGCGACCGCCCGGTCGCTGAAGTTCGCGACCATCCTCATCCTGACGGGCGTCGCGGTCGCCATCGCGTTCCGCGCGGGCGTGTTCAACATCGGCGTGCAGGGGCAGTTCGTCGTCGGCGGGTTCACGACCATCGTCACCATCCTGTGGCTCGCACCGATGTTCCCCGAGGGTCCGACCGGCGGCGTCCTCCTCATCGGCCTCGGGACGCTGGCGGCCATCGTCACCGCGGGCGCGTACGCCGCGCTTCCGGGGATACTGAAGGCGTACGCCGGCGCGAACGAGATCATCACGACCATCATGCTCAACTTCGTCGCGACCGGCGTCGTCGGCTTCCTCGTCGAGGGACCGTTCCGCGGCGAGGGCAACCGCGCACCGAACACCGCACGCCTTCCCGAGTACGTCTCGTTCCCGCGACTCGTCTACGACAACCCCGACTTCTCGGTCGTCGGGTTCGCCATCGCACTGCTCGTCGTCGTCCTGATCGCGGTGCTCATGGTGCGGACCACGGTCGGCTACGACATGGTGACGAGCGGCTACCAGCAGTCCGCAGCGGCGTACTCGGGCGTCGACGCCAGGCGGACCATCGTGAGCACGATGACCCTCTCGGGGATGGTCGCGGGCGTCGCCGGTGCGGTGTTCGCCATCATGATCCAGGGCTACTACAGCGACCCCGGCGGCATCGGGACGTACGGCTTCGACGCCATCGCGGTGAGCCTGCTGGCGGCGAACAACCCCCTCGGGGTCGTCCCGGCCGGCCTGCTGTTCGGCGGTCTCGACTCCGCCGGCTCCTACATCGGCATCAACACCGACATCCCCATCCAGCTGATCGACGGCATCGCGGGGCTCGTCGTGCTGTTCGTCGCCGCGCCGGAGCTGTTCCGGATGGCGGCGAAGCGAACCGGCCTCGGAGGTGAAGGTCGATGAGTGGCGCGCTCGTGCGCTACAGCGACCGATACCGACTGTTGCTCGGGAGCGCCCTCGCCGTCCTGGCGCTCGGCATCCTCTCGACGACGGTGTTCGACCTGCCGGTCGCCGACATCCTCACCGTCGGCTTCGTCGAGCGTGCCATCCAGGCGTCGTGTCCCATCGCGCTCGCGGCCATCGGCGGCCTCTACGCCGAGAAGAGCGGCGTGTTCAACATCGGGCTGGAGGGGTTCATGATATTCGGCGCGGTCAACGCCGCGGCGGTGACGTTCCTCCTCGGCGGCGAGTCGCCGAGCCAGGGCGACCTCTGGCTCGGAATCGCCGCGGCGACGCTCGTCAGCGTGGTGCTCGGCGTCGCGTTCAGCGTCCTGCTCGTCCGCTACGAGGCCAACCAGATCGTGGCGGGGCTCGCCGTCTGGTTCGTCGGTCTCGGGTTCGGCCCGTTCGTCGCCGTCCTGCTCTGGGGTAACCGGAACAGCCCCGGCCTGGCGAGCATGGCCGACCTCACTATCCCGGTGCTCGCCGACCTGCCGGTGGTCGGCCCGATCCTGTTCGACACCTCGCCGCTGGTGTGGCTCACCGTCCTCGCCGCCGTCGCCGCGTGGGTGCTGCTCTACCGGACGAAGTACGGTTACTGGGTCCAGGCCGCCGGCGAGAACCCGGAGGCGCTCGACACGGCCGGTATCGACGTCGCCCGCGTCCGGTACGTGGCCGTCGTCTTCTCGGCCGCGATGGCGGGCCTCGGTGGCGCCGTCCTCATGGCCCACGCCGGGTCGTTCACGGGCACCGGCGACACGATGGTCAACGGTCGCGGCTGGATCGCCATCGTCGCCTACCTGTTCGGGAACTACAACCCGCTCGGCGCGGCCGCCGCGGCGCTGCTGTTCGGGGGCCTCGACATGCTCCAGATCCAGTTCCAGACGGCGGGTATCGAGCTCCCGAACCGGCTCGTCAACCTGTTCCCGTACGTCGCGGTCATCGTCGTGCTGACCGTCTGGGGCTCGACCCGGATGCCGTCGGCCGTCGGCGAGCACTACGAGAGCGAGGAGTAGGGTCGGCCTCGCTGTGAGGTACCTGCCGTGGGTGCGCTTTTCTCCACAGGAAAACGATGGTCCTCGTCTCGACCGCGTCGCGATTCGTCCGTCCGTTCAGGCCGACTCGATGGCGTCGAGCAGTTCGTCGTAGTCGGGTTCCTCCTCGGCGGGGTCGTCGGCCTCCCACGCGTAGGTGACCGTCCCCGAGTCGTCGAGGACGTACACCGCGCGGTTGGCCGCGCCGTAGAGGCCGAGGTCGGGGGCGTCCATCGACAGGCCGTACTCCTCGATGACGTCGCCGCTCATGTCGCTGACGAGGTCGAACGAGAGGTCCTGCTCGTCGCGGAACGCGTTGAGGCAGAACGGCGAGTCCGCGCTCAGGCCGTACAGCGTCGCGCCCGCGTCCTCGTAGTCGTCGAGGTGGTCTTCGAGCGCGACCATCTCGTTCGAACACGGCGGCGTGAACGCGCCGGGGAAGGAGGCGAGCACGAGCGGCCCGTCGCCGGTGCGCTCCGAGAGCGTGAACTCCTCCGTGTCGCCGGTCGCCACCTTCCGCGTGAAGTCGGGTGCGCTGTCGCCTTCGGATACCATACGTGCTCGAAGGGCCGCGAGCGGTAAACGGGTCGTGCTGGCGGTCGCGCTCGCCGCTGGCGTGAGGGCTATCCCGCTGGGGAACTCACCCGAGAGAGCCGACGAGACCGGCGATTCTTACCGAGTGGGAATCGGGTTTCCGTATTATCTCTTCTAGCTGTCAACGCTAGCGTGTATGTCAGACATCGGTGCCCCCGGAACGGGAATCTCCCGACGACAGTTCCTCGCAGCGACCGGGTCGGTCGGCCTCCTCGCCACGGCGGGGTGTACCACGACCTCCTCGCCCTCCGCACAGGTCGTGAACGCGACCACGGACGGCACTGCGGCCCCCTCGAACCTCCCCTGGACCGGCCGCCCCGAGGTGGTGAACCTCGACGAGCGCAACCACGAGGTGACCATCAAGTCCGTCATGGCGCGCCACGCCATCCACCCCGGCGAGTCGATGGGCGGGCCCATCAACCTCCCCGTGGTCTGGGCGTTCCAGGCCGACGACGGCACGCCGAGCGTCCCCGGTCCCATCCTCCGGACGACGGAGGGGAACGACCTGAAGATCACGCTCGACAACACGGGGATGGAGGTCCCCCACACGCTGCACTTCCACGGCGTCCGCAAGACCTGGGAGAACGACGGCGTGCCGACGACGACCGGCATCACGGTGATGCCCGGCGAGAGTCACACCTACGATATCCCGGCGAACGTCCCCGGGACCCACCTCTACCACTGCCACTACCAGACGCCGATGCACATGGAGATGGGGATGTACGGTATCCTCCGCGTCGACCCCGAGGGGTACGAGGAGGCCGACAAGGAGTACTTCATGACGGCCAAGGAGTGGGACACCCGCCTCTCGCGCCAGCACGGCGGCGAGAACGTCAGCTACGACCTCACGAACCGCCACGCCGACGCGTTCACGCTCAACGGGAAGTCCGCGCCCGCGACGCTCCACCCCGAGACCGGCTCGCCGATCATCGTCGAGTCGGGCGACACCGTCCGCATCCACTGGGTCAACGCGGGGTTCATGAGCCACCCGCTGCACACCCACAACCACCGCTTCCGCGTCGTCGAGAAGGACGGCAGCCCGATGCCCGAGGCGCTCCAGTTCGAGCAGGACGTCCTCAACGTCGCGCCCGCCGAGCGCTACACCGTCGAGTTCGAGGCGGACGCCGACCCCGGCATCTACCTCATGCACTGCCACAAGGTCGACCACGTCCGCAACGGGTCGTCGTACCCCGGCGGGATGCTCAACGCCATCGTCTACGACGAGGCGATGGACACCGACATCTTCCGCTCGCTGATGGAGTACGCGGGCTACGAGGGGTGAGCGCGATGACCAGAACCACCCGCAGGCGGTTCCTCGCGGCGACGGCCGGCGCGACGGTCGGGGCGAGCCTGCTCGCCACACCCGCCACGGCGCAGGCTGGCGGCGGGGCTGGTGGCACCGGCGACGGCGGTCGCTCGGGCGACGCGGTCGACCTCTCCGCGTGGTTCGCGAACACCGAGAACGTCGGCGAGGTCGTCGACGCGCGCGGGCAGTCCAGCGTCGAGGTCGCGGTCGGGACGTCGGGCAACGGCGGGTCGTTCGCGTTCGACCCCGTCGCGGTCCGGATCGACCCCGGCACGACCGTCGTCTGGACGTGGACGGGCGAGGGCGGGACGCACAACGTCGCCGCGAAGGACGGCTCGTTCACCTCCGAGTACTACGGCTCGACGGGCGAGACGTTCGAGCACGCGTTCGCCGACCCCGGCGTCGTCCGCTACTCCTGTGTCCCCCACGAGGCGATGGGGATGAAGGGGGCCGTCGTCGTGGGCGACGCCGACGTCACGCTCGGCGGCGGTGGCGGCGGTGGCGCTGGCGGCGACACGGACGACGCCGGCGAGACGCCGACCCAGCCGGAAGAGACGTACGACGGCTGGCTGGCGAACACGGACAACTACCACGCGCTCGTCGACCGGCGCGGCGAGTCGGAGGTGGTCGTCGAGGTCGGGGCCGAGGGCAACGGCGGGCAGTTGGCCTTCGACCCGCCGGCGATGCGCGTCGACCCCGGCACGACCGTCGTCTGGGAGTGGGTCGGCGACCTCGCGTACGACGTGGCCGACCCGGACCTCGGGTTCCACAGCGAGCAGGTCGCGGGAGCGGGCCACCGGTTCGCGGTCCAGTTCGACGGCGACGGCCTGAGCACCTACGAGTGCACCGAGTACGGCGACGAGGGGATGCGGGGCGTGGTCGTCGTCGGCGACGGGCCGACGACCCGGTTCTCGACGCTCGGCTACAGCGTCGTCGGGGGGAGCGCCGTCGTCCTCGGCGCGCCGTTCCTCTACGCGTTCCGCGAGCACTTCCGGAACATCACGTCGAGCGAGTAGCGTACCGACGGCCGACGTCAGTACGACTCGGTCTCGACACCGAGACGTTCGAAATCACGGATGTTGTCGGTGAGAATCGGTTCTCCGACCGCATCACCGACGGCCGCCACCATCGCGTCGACCATCCCGACGCCACTCTCACCACCCGCATCGCGGTCTGCCCGTGCGAGCAGTTCCCCGGCGTCCCGTGCCAGCTCACGCGTCTGTGCCGTCACGGGGTACATCGCCATCGCGTTCTCGAAGCGCCGTCGCTCCTCGTCGGTTCCCTCGATAGCGACACCGTACGAGAGCTCGGCGACGACCGGTGCAGGAACTCGCTGAACGACGTTTCGCTCTCGGAGGTCGACGCCGACCCGGAACGCGCCGTCGTCGCCGCGGAACAGGTCGATCAGGTACGAACTGTCGAGGATCACCGCAGTCGGTCCCGGAGGGCGTCTTTCGAGTCGGCGTCCGACTCGCGTTTCCGTGCGAGGCGATTCTCGATTTCGTCGGCCATGTCGTCGGACAGGATTCCGGCCACGAGTTCTGGGTCCGGGCCCCCCGTGAGTCGTCGCAGCGTCTCCTCCATCGTCTCGCCCTCCCGTTTGTGGGCCTTGAGGAAGGCGTGGTACTCCTCGGAGACTCGGATGCTCTTCGACATGCTGTATACAGCAGTGTACGAGCAGGGTAGATGATAAACTCGTGGACCATCGGCACCACTCCGTCTCCGAGAGTCGGGTTCTGTCAGTCGCGTTCCGCCGCCCCCCGACAGTCGACGGCCGTGGGTCGCCCCTCGGCGGCGGCCAGCCCGTGTCACGACTACCGCGAGGTGGTCGGCGTCGCCGGGTACTTCTCACCGCCTCGGGACTCCTGTGCTCGGAGCCGTGCGATTCGGTCGACGTAGGTGGGGTGTGTCGAGAACAGTCGCAGCAGCCACGGCACCTGCGCCTGGTCGACATCGGTGGCGTCGTCCAGCGCCGACAGCAGCGAGACGACCGCCGGGACCGACGTCCGCCGGGCGGCGACCGCGTCGGCCCGGAACTCCAGTCGGCGCATCACCCAGTACGCGACGACGCGTTCGACGAGGACGGTCACCAGCAGACAGGCGGTCACCGCGAGGACCAGTTCGTCGAACAGCACCGTCGTGACCGCCGCCCCGACGGCGAGGACAGCCACGCTCACCGCGCCGCGGACGAGCACGTGCCGCTCGCGGTGGTGACAGACCTCGTGAGCCAGCAGCGCGGCCACCTGCGCCGGCGGCAGGTGCGTCAGGGCGAAGTCGCTGACACCGACGACGTCCCGGAACGGCCCGCCGATAGCGTAGCCGTTGACGGGGCCGTCCCCGGCGTCCGTGACGACCAGCACGTCACAGCCGAGGGTGGATGCCGAACCGAGCACCGCTCTCTCCGCGGGCGTCGGCGGGCGGACGGCGTAGCGGTACACCGCGAACACCGGCGAGCAGGCGACGGTCACCGCGAGCAGGGCCACGACGCCCCAGAGCCACACCCGGACCGGCGTCGTCGCGACGAGTATCGCCGCGGCGACGCTCGCGGCGAGCGGGACGACTCCCGCCAGCGCGGTCCGCGCGAGCGCCGCCGCGGCCGACAGCTCGCCGCCGGTCGGGAACCACGACACGCCGCCGAGTTCGAGCAGCGGCGCGTCGAGCACCCACTGGTGGAGCGCCGCGACGACGACCGACAGGGTCACCACCACGCCGAGGACGACGACTGACACTGTACCGACTGCTCGACCGTCCGGGGAGAAAGAGTCACCGCGTCGCTGCTCACCGACTCGCCTCTCGCCGAGGACGGCGACACGCTCCGAGCGGACAGCTTTTTCCGCGCGTGGCGGTCACGCCGGGTATGGTCTCACCGTGTCCGGACTGGACCGACAGGGATGGGGGGTTCGAGCGTGACGGCGTCGTCGTCGCCGTCGAACCGGTCGGCGTCTACGCGGGTGGCGGTCTCTCGACGACCGAACGGGTCGACACCGAGGACGAGGCGGACGCCTACGACGTCTCGCTGTGGACCCGGACGGCGAGTGGCGAGCGCTCGGTGACGCCGGTGACGTTCGAACGAGCGCTGTCGGCCTGGGAGTTCGCCCACCTCCTGACGTGGTACGTCGAGGACCAGGGGTTCGACGCCACGCGCGAGGCGCTCTCGACGAAGGGCGGGTGGTCGCCGCCCGCCGTCATCACCGACGAGGGCGCGGAGGCGGTGTTCAGAAAGCTCCTGGACGACGACGCCGTCTCGCTCGACGCCGTCCTCGACGACGACGCGAGCTAATCTCACGCACGGCGACCGGATAACGGACTCTTAACCAAACGGTCGCTCGTCGAAAAACCGCCATGCACATCCTCCACGTCACCCATCGCTACCCCCCGAGCGACGGGGGCGTGGAGCGCCACGTCCGGGCGCTGGCGACCCGCCAGCGGCGCGCCGGCCACCGCGTGACGGTCGTCGCGGCCGACGGCGGCGACCTGCCGGTGTTCGAGGTCCGCGAGGGCGTCGCCGTCCGCCGGTTGCGGGGCGTCGCGCCGGGCGACGCGTACTACTTCGCGCCCGGCCTCTCCTCGGCGCTCCAGGGCGGCCCGGCCGACCTCGTCCACGTCCACAACTACCACGCGTTCCCGTTCGTCCAGGCGGCGCTCGCCACCGACGTCCCGGTCGTCGCCACGCCCCACTACCACGGGACGAGCGCCGACCGACTGCGTCGTCTCCTGCTCGCCGCCTACCGGCCCCTCGGCCGTCGCGCACTCGCCCGCGCCGCGGCCGTCGTCGCCGTCAGCGACTGGGAGCGCGAGCGACTCGCCGCCGACTTCGGCGTCGACGCCACGCTCGTCCGCAACGGCGTCGACCAGCGGTTCGCGGCCGCCCGCGGGGCGGGCCACGACCGCGACCGCCCGTACCTGCTCTGTGTCGGGCGACTGGTCGAGTACAAGGGCGTCGGCCACGCCATCCGGGCGCTCGCCTCGCTCCCGGAGTACGACCTGCTGGTCGCGGGAAGCGGCCCCGAACGCGCCGCGTTCGAGCGTCTCGCCCGGCGAGCGGGCGTCGCCGACCGGGTCACGTTCCTCGGCTACGTCCCGGACGACGACCTCCCGGCCTTCTACGCCGGGGCGAGCGCGCACCTCGCGCTGTCGTCGGTCGAGGCGTACGGGCTGACGGTCGGCGAGTCGCTGGCGGCCGGGACGCCCGCTGTCGTCTCGGCGACGCGCGGCCTGCGCGACTGGGCCGCCCGCGAGGACTGCGTCGGCGTCGCCGACCGCTCGCCGCACACGGTCGCGACGGCGGTCCACCGGGCCGTCGGCCGCGCCGCACCCAGCGCGGCGATACCGACCTGGGACGACTGCGCCGACGGCGTCGCGGCCGTCTACGACCGGGTCGTCGACGGCTCCGACGCCGTAGACGAGTTCTGAGCGCGCTCCACGGCGGCCGACACCGGTCGCCGCCGAACCCAGCCGCTGTCGAACCCTGTCGTCGCCGAGCACGTCGCCACCGACCAGTCGCCGGTCAGAGCCGCCGGACCACGTCCTCGAACGCCCGTCGGAACGCCGCCTGCCGGGTGTCGGCGTCGAACGACCGGCCGCGCTCGCGGGCCTGTGCGGCGAGCGTCTCGCGGTCGTGGCGTGGGCGGTCGAAGAAGTCCGCGACGCCGCTCGCGAGCGCCTCACTCGTCGGCTCGACGACCAGCGACGGGTCGAGCGCCCGCGCCTCCGAGCGGGTGCCCGCCGTCTCGGTGACCAGCGGTACCCGCCCCGCACAGCAGGCTTCGAGCGTGCTGACGGGGAACGTGTCCATCCGGGAGGGCTGGACGAACAGCGCGCTCGCGGCGAACAGGTCGACCAGCCGCGACTCCTCGACGAACCCGTGGACGTGGACGCCGGAAACGTCACCGTACTCGCCGGGGTGGCCGGCACCGGCGACGTGGAGCGTCGCGTCGGGGTGGCGCGCTCTCACCCGCGGCCACGCGTCGACGAGCAGGTCGACGCCCTTGTAGCGCGCGCCGCGACCGACCGTCAGCGCGGTCGGTTCGTCGGGGGGGTCGTCGATATCGAGGAGGGCGTCGTAGCGCTCGGGCTGGACGTACGGGTGGGCGACCCTGACGGGGGCGCTCCCGACGAACGGCCGGACGAAGTCGGCGGCGAACCCCGAGACGGCGACGCAGCCGTCGATGCTCCGGCGGGCGATGCGGCGGACGGCGGGGCGGCCGAACCGCCCGACGAGCGTCTTGAGTCCCGACTGCCCCGCGAACGACCCGCGGCCGAGGTCGTAGAGGCCGTGGTCCGCACAGAGGTAGACGACCTTGGCGCCCGTCCTGGCGCGGGCGAGCGTCGCGGCGTACAGCGGCTGGGACCCCTCGACGAGGTAGACGTCCGCGTCGGGGTACGCCAGCGCGTTCAGCGCGTCCTCGGCGACGCTGCCGGCGAGGGGTCCGGCCGAGCGCTCGCGGAATCCGACCTGTTCTGCGCCCACGGCCCGCGCGAACCCGGCGTGGGCGGGGTGCGGGTCGGTGCAGAGCATGACGACGCGGGCGGCCTCGGGGTCCATTCCTCTGGTCGGTCGGCGGTAGCCGTCATATAACTATCCGGACTGGACGGCTCCCCTCGGCCATGACAGAGCGCCTCCTCGACCAGCGTCGCGTGGGGAGTCGCTCGTCTTCGGAGGTCGTGTCCGCGCCGGTCGCCGTCGGTCGCCCTCACGACGCGGAGGGCGTCGATGGCTGAGGGGGTCGACCGCGACAGCCTCGCGCTGTTCGGCGCGCGCCTCGCCGGTAGCGCCGTCGGCTTCGCCAGCACGGTCTTCTTCGCCCGAGAGCTCGGCGCGTCGGGGCTGGGCGTCTACTTCACGTTCGAGACGGTCGTCGTCCTCGTCGCCGTCCTCGCCCGGTTCGGCGTCGACACCGCCGTCGTCCAGCGACTCGCGGGGGCGGGCGACGCCACCGAACGCGCCCGCTACCTCACCGGCGCGTTCGGCATCGTCACCGTCCCGCTCCTGACCGTGACCGCCGCCGTCCTGCTGTTCGCCGACTCGTTCACCTCGCTGGTGGGGCTGGCCGTCGCGCCGCTACTCGTCGTCGCCATCGCCGCCGAGTCCGGCCAGTGGGTGCTCCTCTCCGCGCTCCGCGGGGAGCGCCGCCTCCCGACCAGCGCGGGCGTCGAACTCGGCGGCGAACTCGTCCGGGTCGGCGCGAGCGTCTGGTTCGTCCTCGACGGGGTGGGACCGCTCGGTCTCGTCTACGGGTTCGTCCTCGGCCACGCGGTTCGCGTGCTCGCGGCGCTCCTTCTGCTCGACACGGGGTTCGCGCGGCCGACCCGCGAGACGATGCGGAGCCTCGTGTCGTTCTCGTCGTACACCGCGGGCGTGAACGTGAGCCACCTCGCGTACTCGTGGCTCGACACGCTCGTCCTCGCCATCTTCGTCTCGAAGGCCGCCGTGGGGACGTACGAGGCGGCGTGGCGCGTCAGCGTCGTCGTCGCGATGGCGAGCACGGCCGTCGGCGCGTCGCTGTCGCCGTCGGTGAGCGCGTGGGCGTCGAGCGGGGCCATCGAGCGCATCGAGGAGAGCGTCACCGAGTCGCTGTCGCTCGCGCTCGTCCTCGTCGTCCCCGCCGTCGTCGGCGCGGCCGTCCTCGGGGGGCCGTTCATGGCCGTCGCCTACGGCTTCGGCGGCGGGACGTTGCTCGCGGTGCTCGTCGCGGGGCAGGTCGCCCAGTCGGTCAAGGAGGTGGTCCAGTCGACGCTGCTCGGCCTCGACCGCCCGCGAGCCGTGTTCGTGGCGAACGCGGTCGGCCTGACGGCGAACCTCGTCCTCACGGTCGGCCTCGCGCTCGCGTACGGGCCGCTCGGCGCGGCCGTCGGGACGGCGCTCACGGCGGGGGTCGCGGCGGCGCTGCTGTGGCGCGCGCTGTCGAGCGAGATTCGGCTCCGAGCCGACTGGACCGCGCTCGCCTGGCAGGTGGGGGCGGCGCTCGCGATGGGTGCCGTCGTGTTCGGGGCCTCGCGGGTCGTCACCCCCGACTCGGCGGGGTCGCTGCTCGCGCTGGTCGCGCTCGGCGCGCTCACCTACGGGGCCTGCCTCGGCGTCCACCCGCCGACACGCGCCCGGTTCGTCGGCCTCGCACGCTCCCGGACCGAGAGCTGACCGCATCCGGTGTGGAACGCACTCGGTGTGGTGTACCCGTGTTGGGTTCACCACAGGAGCTATCTGCCAGCGGCTGTTCGGTTCCTCTATGAGCAAGGACGAGCGCGACGACACCGGCCGTTACGCCGAGAGCGTCACGCTCGACGACGTGCTCGGTGTCTTCGCCACTGTCGACGGTCCGGTCGTCACGTCCGGTGACGTTGCGGAGACACTCGACTGTTCCCGGGAGACCGCCCGCCGGAAGCTCCGGACGCTCGAAGAGCAGGGGCACCTCGCCAGTCGAAAGACGGCCGGTCGGGTCGTCTGGTGGAGAATTGACGGGACCGAGTCGGCACACGCTGTCGACCCGAATGATCCGTTCTGGTCGTTCGAACCGGGAGCGTCGGGCGAGTCGGACGTCTCGGAGAACGTCGACGCCGTCCTCTACGGTGAGCGGTCGGCGTGAGCCGTGACGGCGCGACGCCGATATTCGTCGATACCGGGGCGTTCTACGCGCGGGCCGACGAGGACGACGCACACCACGACGAGGCGACCCGCCTGTTCGATGGGATTCGGTCCGGCGACGTTCCGTACCGACCGATGTACACGTCCCAGTCCGTTCTCTCGGAGTTCGCGACACTGGCGCTGTACAAACTGGGCCACAGCGTCGCCACGAGGGCGCTTCGCGCTATCAGAGGGTCGGACAGTATCAACCGTCTCCCCGTCGGGCGACCGACGTTCGAGGCCGCAGCCGAGCAGTTCGAGCGGTACGACGACCAGCAAATTTCGTTCGTCGACCACACGACCGGCGTGCTCGCCGCGGAGCGTGACATCGACCACGTCTTCGCCTTCGATAGCGACTTCCGGACGCTCGGATTCTCCCTCGTTCCCGAGGACATCGAACTCACCGGGGAGTGACCGACAGCGGCGAGACGGTGCACTCCTCGCCAGCGTGCTCGGGATTCCCGCTCGTCTCGCGTGGGCTCGTCGATGCTCCGTATTCGTGGGAGGTATGTCGCGACTACTGATGCGGACGCCACGGCAACACCGTCCATGAACACGACTACACCGCGACACACCGTCCCCAGGAGGGGTCGCCGTGCGTGAGGAGACGCTGACGCGCTGGGTCGACCAGCCGCCCGCCGACCCCCTCACGCAGTACCTCCGCGACGCCGAACGCGAGCAGGCGCTGGACCTGTTCGGCGAGCGCGGGCACGTCCTCGACGTCGCCAGCGAGACGACCGTCACCGAGGGACTGACCGCCGAGTCGGTGACCCGCGTGGACTTCGCCGACGCCGCGAGCGAGCGCGCCGAAACGGTGCTCGGCGACCGCGTCGGGCGCTACGAGCGGGTTCCGCCCGAGTCGCCGCGCCTCCCGTTCCCGGACGACCAGTTCGACGCGGCGGTCTGCGTCGGGCCGTACGACTGGCGGTTCCTCGACGTCGCGGCGCTCACCGCCGAGGTGCGCCGCGTCGTCGCGCCCGACGGGCGGTTCGTCCTCTCGATTCCGACGCCGCGCTCGCCGTACGAGGCGGGCGGGAAGTACCGGATGCGGTACTACGAACCGAGCGACGCTCGCGCCCTGCTGGAACCGGACTGGTCGCTCGCCGAGTACCGACTCGTCTACCAGCACCCATACTGGCTCCACTCGAAGCTCGCGACGTTCGCGCCCGACGCCCTCCAGCGGCCGTTCGTCGCCCACGCCGACCGCGCGACGGCGCGGCTGAACGCGCCCGGTGACGACGGCCGGCCCCGGGGAGCGCCCGAGGACGCCGCGTACCTCGTCCTGAGCGCCCGTCCCGCCGACCGCGAGGGCGACCTGTCGCGCGCCCTCGACTGCCTGTTCCGGCCCGCCGAGGAGGCCGGGTTCTGGCTCGACGACGGCGAGGGGGGCCACGTCGCCCGCGAGCTGACCTACGAGGTCGACGCCGAGGGCCGACCGACGAACTGGACCGCGCGAGACGACGCGCAGTGGCGCTACGCCCCGTTCGCGCTGATGGGCGCGATGCAGTGGCGCGTCTCGGCGCACGGCACCGACGAGCACGACGCGAAACTCCGCCGTGAGTTGACCTACTTCGAGGAGCAGGTCGACGACGGGGCGCTGGACGAGCTGTCGAGCTACGGGCTCGGGCCGCTGACCTGCGCGTTCGCGCTGGCGAGCGACGTGTTCGACGGCCGGTACCTCGACCGCGCCCGCGACCTGTTCGACCACGCCGCCCCTCGCACCGGCTTCGACCACAGCGAGGACGCGCTGGTGCTGTACGGCTGGACGTACCTCTACGAGCGCCGACCGGCCCCGGACGTGCGCGAGGCCATCGACCGCGGGATGGCGAGCGTCGTCGACCGGCAGGACGGCTGGGGGACGCTGTTCGCGTTCGACAACCCGACGACCCGTCGCCACCAGAACCAGCTGTACGCCCTCTGGGGGCTCTGCCGGGCCATCGAGGTGACCGACCGCCCCGGCTACCTGGAGAACGTCGCGGCCGTCCTCGACTACACGATAGAGCACCGGATGCGCGAGGACGGCGCGTTCGTCTGGGAGGACCCCGATCGATGGACCCGGTGGGGGTTCGAACTCCGCCGCCGACTCGGGAGGACCGACCGCCGGCCGCACTGGGACTTCCTCTACGCCTGTCACCAGACGTTCTTCGTCAACGCGGTGGCCCACTACTACGCCGCCGGGGGACGGCGCGACTACGACGCCGAACTCGGCCGCGCGATGCGCTGGCTGGACGGCGCGAACGACCGCGGGACGGACCTCGCCGCCGAGAGCGGCCTGGGCGTCCCGCTCCGGTTCGTCACTACCGACGGCCGCATCGACGTCCCCGACCAGCAGTTCAAGGGCGCGTACGAGGTCGGCTCCCACCTGATGGCGCTGACGAACCTGCTCGAACTGGAGCGCGAACGCGTCGACGGCCCGGCGAGCGTCGCGCCGCCCACGCCCGCCGCTGCGACGACCAGTCGGACGCCGGGGACGAGCGCCGGGTCAGGGGGCGAGCAGTGACCGATCATCAGCCGTCGAGCGTGTTCTTCCCCAGCACCGAACCGACAGTCATTCCGTCGTCTCCCCGGAGGGGACGCACATGACCAGCGTCGCGTTCTTCGGTAGCCACCCGCTGGGCGAGACCTGCCTCGCTCGCCTCCACGACCACCCCGACGTCGACGTCGACCTCGTCGTCACCTACCCCCGCGACCACGACGGCTGGTGGGACGGGTCGGTCCACGAGCGTGCCCTGGAGTACGGCTACGAGGTGGCGACGCTCGACGAGGAGCGTCGCGTGCTGGAGCACGAGATCGACTACCTGCTCAGCGTCTACTACCCGAACATCCTCGACGGGGAGCTGCTCGACCACCCCGAGCGCCTGGCGCTCAACCTCCACCAGGCAGAACTGCCCCGCTACCGTGGGTCGAACGTGTTCAGCCACTCCATCCTCAACGCCCGCGCCGACGACCACTGGCGACACGGGACGACGCTCCACGTCATGGTCGAGGACGTCGACGCGGGGGCCGTCATCGGCCGGAACTTCGCGCCCATCACCGAAGAGGACACGGCGCGAAGCCTCTACGAGAAGGTCTGTGAGGCCTCCGTCGACCTGTTCGAGGAGTACCTCCCGCACATCGTCTCGGGCGAGATAGACGACATGGGCACGCCACAGGACGAGTTCGACGGCCCGCGGTACTTCCACGCGAAGGACAGCCTCGTTGACCGCAAGGAGATTCCCGCGAAACGCCTCGTCAGTCACGACCCGGTGGTCCGGCAGGACACCTACGACCTCATCCGCGCGCTCGACTTCCCGCCGTTCGAACCGGCGTACACGACCCTCGACGGCAACCGAATCCGCCTGACGGCGTCGTGGCTCGACCACGACTGATCAGCCAACCGGCTGGTCGGCTATCGGGGTTCCTGCCTGTGACGGTCTGACCCACGACGATGGGAGGCGACACCTGTCGCCGGTGTTCTGCGAACGCTGGAATCGCCAACGCGTCGTGTTCCCGATACGACGCACGGACATTCGTGTGTGGTGCTCGCTCCTAGCACACTCCCGCAACCGGTTTCTCGGGCCGTTTCGACCACGGGTGTATGATTCCGAACTACCCCGAGAAACACGGTGCAGAGGCGCTGTTCTCGCCCAGGGATGCGCTCGACGCACAGGGCGGCGGCGTTCCCGACCTCCCGCCAGCGATTCTGCTTGGCTTCCAGGCGCACCTGACCGACCACGTCGAGGAGCGTGCCGTCGAGACGGTCGACATCGTGCGCTCCCAGCGCTGTCTCGTGCTCTCCGACTCGGTCGGCTACGTCCCGGTCCACGAGGTCGGTATCGGCGCGCCCGTCGCGGCCATCGTAACTGAGAACGTCGTCGCCTCCGGGGCGCAGGCAGTCGTCTACCTCGGCGGGGGTGCGTCGCTCCAGTCCGACCTCGACCCCACGACGGCCGTCCTCCCGACCAGCGCGATTCGAGACGAGGGCGTCTCGTACCACTACCTCGACCACGACGACCCGGTCGCGCCGACACCGACACTCGTCGACGCGCTCGACGAGTCGCTTGCGAGCGCCGGTGTCGACACCGCTCGTGGACCGACGTGGACGACGAGCGCGATGTACCGGGAGACGCTCCCCGAACTCCGTCACTACCGCGACGAGGGAGTGCTGTCGCTGTGTATGGAGACGGCGGCGCTCTGGGCGGTCTGTCGCTATCGGGGTGTCGCGACGGCGACCGTCCACGAGGTCGGAGACTACCTCGACCCCGACGGCTGGGTGCCCGAGAGCGAGGACAATCTGGTTGAACTACTCGACCCGACGGCTGCGGCGCTGTCGGCGTACGTCACGGTGTCCTGACCACAAGAATCGACTATCGTCCGTCCGTCGTCACTGTTGCCACTTCGTCCCGGCGCGGAGACGGGCGACCTCCGCGATACCCGCGTTCGCGGAGCAGTTGGGGCAGGCGTAGACCTGGCTGTTCTCGTCGCCGAAGACCGTCATGAACCGCTGGGAGATGTGGCCGCTGCAGTGTGTACATTGGGGCATTAGTGTCACCAACTCGGTACCTACAACTTTGTAGGATGGACGATAAGGCTACCAACTAACAGTATAGCATCCCGTCGGACCCACCCGCTAGCGCGACCGTTCGGCGAGGGCGTCAGCGGGGCGGCGCGTCCCGAGCGAGACGTCGACGGCCTGTCCCGTCCGGGCGGACTCCGCGGCGCGTTCGAGCAGTTCGACCGCCCGTGCCCCGACGCGGCCGGACCCGCGCGGTGGCTCGCGTGTCTCGCACGACTCGAGGAACGCCTCGATCTCGGCGCGGAGCGGTTCGTAGGCGGCGGTCTCGTGGACGCGACTCCCCTCCTGGCGGGCGTGAATCGCGTCGCCGTCGCGGACCATCGTCGCGTCGTGGAGTTCGAGTTCGGTGTTCTGGAGGTAGTCGACGTGCGCCGAGCGTTCGGTGCCGACGACGGTGAGGTCCCGGCGCTTGTCGAAGACGGGGACGTTCCACGACTCGTTGACGACGCCGGTCGTGCCGTCGCCGTAGCTGAGCGTGAGCGTCGCCGTCTCGTCGACGCCGTCGCGGACGGTCGCGTCCAGCGTGCAGTAGACGCGCTCGGGGTCGCGGTCGAGCAGCCAGCTGTAGATGTCGACGTCGTGGACGGCCAGCGAGAACAGCGCGCCGGCGTCGGGGCGGGGCGCGCGGTAGGCGAACCGGTTCGTGTTGAGGTAGCGGACGTCGCCGAGTTCGCCGCGGTCGATGCGCCGCTTCAGGTCGCAGAGCGCGGGGTGGTACCGGAAGATGTGGCCCGCCGCGAGCACGCGGTCGTTGCGCTCGGCGGCGTCGACGATAGCCCACGCGTCGTCGCTCGACAGCGCGAGCGGTTTCTCGACGAGCAGGTCGACCCCCGCCTCCAGCAGGTCGGTCGCGATGGCGCGGTGGGTCGGCGAGGGGGCGGCGACGACGGCCGCGTCGACGCCGCGGTCGGCCAGCGTCGCGTAGTCGGTGGTGTAGTCGACGCCGTGGTTGCTCGCGAGGTCCACGACCCGCTCCTCGTCGATGTCGCAGATGGTCAGCGAGTCGAGGTGACCCTCGTCGAGCAGTTCGGCTCCGACGCGGACGTGGTTCGACCCCCAGTAGCCCGTCCCGATGACGGCGTAGTCGCGGCTCACTGCGACTCCTCTCGACCGCCGTCGGTGCGGGCTGGCGAGGTGTCGGTCGGCTCCTCGGGGTCGGACTCGGTCGTGCCGGAGTCGGCTGGGTCGTCCGGTTCCGACTCGGCGACGCCTCCCTGTTTTCCCTCGAAGTACGACGCGACGGCCGCACAGACCGTCTCGACGTCCTCGGGTGCGATGCGCGGGTGCATCGGGAGCGAGACGATGCGGTCACAGAGCGCCTCGGTCCGGGGCAGGCTGACGTCGCCGACGCGCTCGGCGACGGCCGGGTGCTGGTGGGCCGGCGTCTCGTAGTGGACGCCCGTCTCGATGTCCCGTGCCGCCAGGTAGTCGCGCAGCGGGTCGCGGTCGGCGGCGGGGACCTGGACGACGTAGAGGTGGTAGACGTGCTGTGCGCCGTCGGCGACGGTCGGCGTCTCGACGCCGTCGACGGCCGCCAGCAGGCCGTCGTACCGGGCGGCGGCGGCGGCGCGGGCGTCGTTCCACTCCTGGACGCGGTCGAGCTGTTCGCGGCCGACTGCTGCACTCACCTCGCTCATGCGGTAGTTGAGGCCGACCTCGCGGTGGACGCCCTCCTCGTCGCGGCCGTGGTCGCGCAGTCGGCGGGCGCGAGTCGCCAGGTCGGCGTCGTCCGTGACGAGCATGCCGCCGTCGCCGCCGACGGTCATGTTCTTCGAGGGGTAGAAGCTGAACGCGCCGGCGTCGCCGGACGCGCCGGCCGTGTGGCCGTCGCGGGTGGCGAAGTGCGCCTGGCACGCGTCCTCGACGACGGTGAGGTCGTGGTCGTCGGCAACGTCGAGAATCGCGTCCAGATCGGCGAGCTGGCCGTAGAGGTGGACCGGGACGACGGCGGTCGGGTTCTCGGCGCGCTCGGCCTTCGCGGCGAGGTCGTCCGGGTCCATCGTGCAGGTTCGCGGGTCCACGTCGACGAAGACGGGCGTCGCGCCGAGGTGGAGGACGGGGCTGACGCTGGCGAAGAACGTGTGGCCGGGGACGAACACCTCGTCGCCGGGGCCGATGCCGGCGGACTGCATCGACAGCAGGAGGGCGGCCGTGCCGCTGTTGACGCCGACGGCGTGGTCGGTGCCACACCGGTCGGCGAAGGCGGCCTCGAATCGCTCGACGCGCTCCCCCTTGACGTAGCGCGTGCTGCGCAGCGTGTCGCTCACCCGGTCGACGATGTCGTCGTCGACGTAGATGTCGGTGAACGCGACGCCTGCGCGCGCGTCGTGAGACTCATCCTGGTCGGTCATTACCGATGACTGAACACCTAGGGTGTTTGTTACCTCCTCTCTACTGGACGGTTATCGCCGGTATGCAGCGGGTAGCAATGGCCCCGAGTCGGGTGGTGCGGGTATGGAGGGGCTGGTGAGCGCGGTGATTCCGACCTACAACCGCGCCGACTACGTCGAGGGGGCTATCGAGAGCGTGCTGGCACAGAGCCACGAGGACTGCGAGGTCGTCGTCGTGAACGACGGTTCGACCGACGGCACCAGAGCGGTGCTGGCGGGGTACGCGGACGACGACCGCGTTCGCGTGTTCCACAACGAGGAGAACCGGGGCATCCCGGCGACGATGAACCGCGGCGTGGACGCCGCACGTGGCGAGTACGTCGGCGTCTTCGGCGACGACGACCGCTGGCGACCGACCAAGGTCGAGCGCCAGCTCGACGCCCTCGCAGAGCACGGCGACGACTACTGCGGCGCGTACACCGCGGGCGTCATCACCGAGGAGCGGACGGGGGCGGTCGTCGAGCGCGTGGCGACCGGCGTCGAGGGCGACGTGTACCCCGAGGTGCTCCTGCGGATGCAGGTACTGCCTCACTCCAGTCAGTTACTTCGAACCGAGTGCGTCCGCGCCGTCGGCGGGTTCGACACCGACTTCGCGGTCGCCTGCGACTGGGACCTGACCATCCGCCTGGCCAAGCGCTGGAAGTTCGCGTACGTCTCGGAGACGCTCACCGAGCGCCTGCACCACAGGGACAACGTCACGGGGACGCCCGGCTACGACGTCCGTGCGCGCGACCGCGTCGGCGAGAAGTACCGCGAGGACATCGAGGCGGCGGGCATCGCCGAGGCGTTCGACGCCGCTGCCGCCCGCGAACGCGGCCTCGCGGCGCTGGCCACCGGCGAGACGTCGACGGCGGTCTCCGCGTTCGCGACGGCCGCCCGCCTCCACCCGACGCGCGACCACCTCGCCCTGCTCGCGGTGTCGCCGTTCGGCGAACGCGGGCTCTCGGCCGCCAGGCGCGTCCGGGACGGCGTGTTCCCGGCGTAGTCCGTCGTCGTTCCGGTCGTGACGACTGTCTCCGTGTAACGGTCTAATTTACAACAAACGTTGCTGACAGTATCGCCCGACGGTCTCCCCGCCGAGTCGCTCGACCACCCGTCCGGTCAGGCGCGCCGGGTGCGCCGACGCGTCGACGGAGTGCGCTCCTCGTCTCGCCCGGCGAGACGCCGGTAGACACGGTCGAGCTGGCCACCTTCGCGCTCCCAGTTGTACGTCTTCTCGACGGCCGCGCGGCCGTTCGTCCCGAGGCGGGCGCGCCGTGCGGCGTCGCCCGCCAGGTCGGTCAGTCGCGCGGCGACGGCCTCGCCGTCCCCGGCTGGGACGACGACGCCGCAGTCCGCGTCGGTCACGACGCGTGCCAGCGGTGCCACGTCGCTGACGAGGACGGGCTTTCGCGACGCCATGTACTGGAACAGTTTGTGCGGGACGGTCGTCTCGGTGTGCGGGTTCCGGGCGTGGGGCACCGCACAGACGTCGCAGGTGGCGACGTACCGCGGGACCTCGCTGGCGTCGACCCACCCGGTGAACGTGATACGCTCGTCGACGCCCGTCGCGGCCGCTCGCTCGCGGAGCGACCGGTCGTAGGCGGCGTCGCCCGCCCCGCCGACCAGCAGGAGTCGGGCGTTCGGCACCCGCTCGACGAGCGCCGGCATCGCGTCGACGAGCGATTCGAGGCCGCGGTGCGGGCCGAAACTCCCGACGTAGCCGACGACGAACTCGTCGTCGTACCCCTCGACGGGGTCGGCGTCGGTGTCGTACGTCCGCAGGTCGACGGTGTTCGAGACGACGGTGACGCGGTCGGGGTCCGCGTCGCAGTCCTCGACGTAGTGCGTCCGGCCCTCGGGCGTCGTCGCGAGGACGTGGTCGGCGTGCCGGACGCAGTCCCGTTCGAGCCGCCTGAGACGTCGGTACGGCGTGAACACCTCCTGTACGGCTCGCCGCGGCAGGCCCATCCCGGTCCGCCACTGCCGGGCCGCCTCCGGGTAGTTCTCGTGGAGGTCGGCGACCAGCGGCAGGTCGTGGTCGTCCGCGACCGACTGGGCGGTCCGGACGAGCGGCAGGTCGTGGACGTGCAGCGCGTCGACGCCCGTCTCGCGGACGAACGCGTCGAGTTCCCGCCGCCAGACGACGTCCGTCAGCGTCAGCAGAAATCGGGCGGTCT
Source organism: Halomarina salina (assembly GCF_023074835.1). Classification (NCBI taxonomy): domain Archaea; kingdom Methanobacteriati; phylum Methanobacteriota; class Halobacteria; order Halobacteriales; family Natronomonadaceae; genus Halomarina; species Halomarina salina. The sequence continues at coordinate 49,973 of NZ_JALLGW010000006.1, read as the reverse complement.
TCGCGGTCCGGTACGGCAGGGAGTAGCGCTCGACCCGCGGGACGCGACGGACGTCGACGCCGTCGACGTCCTCCTGGAGCGGTTCGTCGGCGTCCTCGCGGGCGAGACAGCACAGCGACACCTCGTGGCCCCCGGCGAGCAGCGACCGGGCCTCCTTCTCGACGCGGATATCGTGCGGAAACGCCCCCCTGAGTACCATCCCGACGTGCATGGACGCAATCGTCCATAGCCACTGCCCGTGGGGGGTTTGCTATACCACTGCTAATTGTAACTGGTTTGGTAGTAGTCACTGCTTGCAATGTTTCACAGCGTAACTCGAAGCGAGTAGTCTGTCGGTAGCAAGGAGCTTGACGTTCGAAGGACGGCTATGAAGCGTTCCGGGGAGGGGGCGGTCCGTGCTGGTTGAACTCGGCGTCGCGTTGCTGGTCGTCGCTGCCGTGCCGTATCTGCTGTTCGGCGTGGTGTACGCCTGGTTCCGACCGAGCGGGTCGCCCATCGAGAAGGCGCCGTACGAACCGACGGTGAGCATCGTGCTGCCGACGTACAACGAGGCGGGCATCGTCGAGCGGAAACTGGCGGACGTCGCGGCGCTCGACTACCCGAGCGAGAAGCTCGAACTCGTCGTCGTCGACGCGAGCGACGACCGGACACCCGACATCGTCGCGTCGTACTTCGAGGGGGTCGAGGACGCCCCGACGGTCCGGGTCATCCGCGAGGAGTCCCGCAAGGGGCTCGCCGTCGCGCTCAACGAGGGGTACGCCGCCGCGAGCAACGAGATCATCGTCAAGACCGACTGCGACTCGACGGTCGCCCCGGACGCGCTCCGGGAAGCGATGGCGAACTTCGCGGACCCCGCAGTCGGCGGCGTCACCGGCCGTACCGGCGAGGTGCTTGGCGGGAGCGAGGTGGAGTCCGATTACCGGGGCATCCAGGGCCACATCCAGACGCTGGAATCCCATCTCGACTCGACGTTCATCTTCCACGGGCCGTTCTCGGCGTTCCGCCGCGACCTCGTGGTTCCCGTCGACAGCGACTCGCTGGCCGACGACTCCGAACTCGCGCTCCGCATCCGGCGCGGTGGCCACCGCGTCGTGTTCGACCCGGCCGTCCGCTACTCCGAGGCCGCTCACTCCGGATTCCGCCAGCGCCGCACCCAGAAGGACCGCCGCGCGATGGGGCTCATCCGCCTCCTGACCCGGCAGGCCAGCGCGCTGGGTCGCCACGGCTGGTACGGTCGCGCTGTCTTGCCGTTCAACTGGCTGTTCATGATCGTCGGCCCGTGGCTGCTCGCGCTCGGTCTGACCGTCCTCACCGTCGGGTCGCTGCTCTCGTTCGGCGTCGCGGGCGCGGCGCTCCCCGCCGCCCTCGCCGCGTTCGTCGCCGTCGGCTCCCGTGACGCGCTCGGCCCGCTCCAGCCGTTCTACGCGCTGTTCGACACGCAGGTGTCGCTGCTCCACGCGGGCCTCGCGCTCCAGTTCACCAGCGCCGACGGCCTCTGGGAACCGGAGGCCGAACTGCGCGAAGCGTTCGACTGAGTGCGTCTCCTCGGAATCCGTTCTCTCACTACCGAGCGACCGCACCGCATCGGTCCCTCCTCGAATGGTCGGTCGGAGTGGTCAGTCGATATCTTCCAGATGCGCGTCGAACCGCTCGGTCTGTTCCTCGACGTCGATGTGCTGGTACGCCTCGTGGGTCGTCGAGAGATCCTTGTGTCGGGCGAGGTCCTGCGCGTCGCCCCGGTCGCGGCGGTACACCTCGCCGACGATGCCCCGGCGCGCGCCGTGGAGCTGGAGGTAGCCCGCCTCGTCGTCCACCGCGATACCGGCGTCGGCGGTCAGTCGCTTCAGCAGCGAGCGAGCGCCCTCGGTCGTGAGCGCCGGCGGCGCGACGTCGCGTTCGCGGAGCAAGGCGTCGATGCCGCCGGCCTCGTCGGCCAGTGCAGCGACGTCCGTCTCCTCGCCGAGCGCCGCGCGGACGGCGGCGTACTTCGAGGGGGCGTGGTCGGTCGGGAACACCGGCCAGTCGTCGCTCGGCGGGCGCTGGACGGCCCGCCAGCGCTCGACGCCGACCGCCGCTTTGGACGGGAGGGCAACGGGGCCGAGGCGCTGGTCTTTCCCGAGGACGCGCAGCGTGTTGCGGTCGAGGTCGACGTCCGACCAGCGGACGCCCTGGCGTCCCTCGCGGTCGTCCTTGGGATGGCGCAGCACCTCCGCGCCGCGGACGGCCGCGTAGGCGAGCATCCGGACGAGCGCGCGGTCCCGCGCCTCGACGCGGGCGTCGAACCCGTGCTCGTCGATAGCGTCGGCGGCGCGTCGGTCGACGTGCGCGACCAGGCGGCGGCGCTGTTCGCTCGTCCAGAACTGCTGGTCTGCCCGCGCCGAGTCGTCGGCCGGGACCGCCTCGCGGGCGGTGGTCGTCAGCGCCGGGTTCGTCGGGAGGCGACCGTCGCGGACGCAGTACGTGAGGAAGCCCGAGACGTACGAGAAGTACGTGGTCGCGGTCGACCCGGCGATACCGCCCGCCGTGACGCGGTCGTCGAGCCGTTCGGCGTAGCGACGCAAGAGGAGGGGGCCGTCGTCGCCCGCGAGGTCGTTCAGGTCGCGGTCGCGGGCGTCCAGCCACGCGACGAACCGCCGGAGCTCCGACCCGGCGGCGTCGACGTACGTCCCGGTCGGGTCGCCGTTCTCGTCTCGACTGGTGGACTTCGAGCGGAGGTAGCGCTCGACCGCCGACTGGAGTTGCGTCGTCTCGTCTCCCACCTCGTGCCCCCGTATCGCCCGCCTCTCGTCGCCTTCCATCGTCTACGCTCACCCGAGGGCGGGGGTGCTGGTAAAACCACTTGGTTGTGTTGTTCTACAGCAAAGTGGATGGGTCGCTACCGCGACCGTCCGGATTCCAGGCCTCTGGGGGCAGAGACGCGGTTCGACGGCTCTGTACCGTCTATAAATCGTATGGCGCGATACGTTCTCTCGGACGACTCTCAGCGAATCGGTCGGGTGAGGGTCGCCAAGTGCGTCCGGCGCGAAGGTTCGCTGATGGTGCCCGAGAACCGACCGGATACACACGAGTTCGACGAGCGACTCGTCGACGCGATCCGCGAGGCCCCGATGCCGGTCGTGAACACCCAGTATCTGGTACGAGCGTCCGACAGACCGCACGCGGAGGTGGTCGAACGCCTCGACCGACTCGTCGAGGAGGGGGTCGTCGACCACCTGGAGGTCGAGGGTCGCGGCCACCTGTGGTGGCTCGCGCTCCCGTACGAACGGGACGCGTGACCTCCTGTGAGTCCGCTGGCCGTGCGTGGGCCTCCCGTCTGGCGGTCAGCGGTGTTCGATACGCCGCCCACCAGGCCCCCGTGGTCGGCCGATGCGGGGGATACCGGGCAGGCCGTCGGCGACCCAGAGGACGAACGCGCTCCCGAGCAGCGTCACCTCGAACGCGAGGATGCCCAGGCCGCGCGGACTGTCGAGGACGCCCCCGAACTTGGTGAGGTAGTACGTGAAGTTCTGGAGGAACGAGCCGTAGTCCGAACTCCCGCCGCTGACCAGCGGCCAGAGGAGGCTCTCGAACTCGATGCCGTTGCCGTAGACGATACCGTACATCGCGTCCGCGGGGAGGTGCAGCAGGTAGCCGACGGCGAACGCGGCCCCGACGACGGTCCGGTCGAGTCGCCACGCGACGGCGACGACGAGTATCGAGAGCGGGACGGCGACGAACACCGAGTGCGCGACGGACGTCCCGCTCTGGAGGACGTCGAACTGCCACGCGAGCGGCTTGTCGACGAGGTCGGCGAACTGCGTCCCGACGGCGACGGCGACGGCGGTCAGCGCGTCGGGCGAGCGGTGCCACCCGAACCGGAGGGCCAGGGCGACGACGAGGTAGCCGACCGCGAGGTGCTCCCAGGGCCACATCTCAGCGCCCCTCCGTGCCGAACGAGGGGGAGCGGGCCGACGATACGTCGGTCGGTGGGAGGGACTCGGTCATCACCCGCCCAGTTCGTCGTCCACGGATAAGAAGCCCGCTCTCGATGTGGTAGCACGGCTCGCGCGACGGATTCGCAGCCGCCGACGGTGGACAATCGCGTCGCTTTTCGGCGGACGCCGCCGACTCGCTCCATGAACTGGCGGTCGGGCCACCTCCCACTCCTCGCCGTCGTGGCGGTCACGCTGGTCGTCGGTCCCGACCTCGTCGCGGCTCACGAGGTCGGCGACTCGCGGTTCGCCGCGCCGCTGCCGCTCTCGTCGCTGTTCGCCGGTGCGGGCGCGACCGTCGCGCTCACCGCGGGGTGGCTGGCGGTCACCGAGCGGACGCCGACCGTCCGCGAGCGACCCGCCCGGTCGCTCGCGCTCCCCGCGTCGCTCGTCGGCGCTGTCCACGCCGTCGCGAGCGTGGGGTTCCTGCTCGGCGTCGTCGCGGTCTGCTGGGTCGGACTCACGGGTCGGCAGGTCGCCGCCGAGAACGTCGCGACGCTGCTGACGTGGCTGGTCTGGGTCCACGGCCTCGCACTCGTCTCGGTCCTCCTGGGGACGCCGTGGCGCGTCCTCGCCCCGTGGCTCACGTTCTACCGCGCGCTGGAGCGACTGGAGGGCGGGCCGCTCCCCTCGCTCGACTACCCCGAGCGACTGGGCGCGTGGCCCGCGCTGGTCGGATTCCTCGCGCTGGTCGGCGTCGTCGAGAACCTGACGCCCGGCATCACGCGGTCGCCGCGACTCACCGCCGTCGTCGTCGCGGCGTACGCCGGGGTGATGGTCGTCGGTACGGTCGTCTTCGGTCGCTCGTGGGTCGAGCACGCCGACCCGCTGGGCGCGTTCTACGCCCTGCTCGGTCGGGTCGCCCCTGTGACGTGGACGCGGGACGGCAGCCACTATCGCGCCACGCTGCGCCCGCCGTGGCGTGGCTGCGTCCCGCCGGTCGCGGACCTCGCGCTCGCGGCGTTCGTCGTCGCCGCCGTCTACACGGTCAGCTTCGACGGGTTCGTCGAGACGCCCGAGTTCCAGTCTATCCTGTTCGCGACCCGCGACGCCCTCGGGACCGGCCCGGCGACGTCGCTACCCCTCTACCTCCTCGGGTTCGCGCTGTTCGTCGCGTCGTTCGCGCTCGCCGTCGCCCTCGCCGACCTGCTCGGCGGTGACGGCGAACCGCGGGACCTGACCGACGGGCTCCGACGGTTCGCACCCACCGTGATTCCCATCGCGGCGGCGTACGAGGTGGCCCACACCTACCCCGCCGTCGTCGCCCAGACGGCGGCGCTCATCGAGGTGTCGCTCGCACCCGTCGCGAGCGTCGCGGTACCGGACCCGCTGGGCTGGCTCTCGGTGCCCGCGTTCTGGGGGTCGCAGGTCGTCCTCGTCGTCCTCGGGCACGTGTTCGCCGTCGTCGCCGCCCACCTCGCCGCCGTCGAACGCTACGGGTCGCAGCGAGCGGCCAGACGCGGCCACCTCCCGCTGGTCGTCGTGATGGTCGGCTACACCGTGCTCTCGCTGTGGATCATCTCGCGGCCCGTCGTCGCCTGAACGCGACGAGCTAGCAAAACTGGTTTGGGCGGTTTGGATAGTTCGGATAGTTTTGACGCTTGGTAACAGAGAGTATCGCCCGGCGTAGAGCGTCAGTGTGTTACTCCACAGCGTTCGTACCGAGTGTATGAGCGGCGACCGGGTCGAGGCCGAAAGCGAGGTCGTGAGCGGGCAGGTCACCATCCCTGAGCGAATCCGACGTGAACTCGACATCGAAGATGGCGACGCCCTCCGTTGGGCTCTCGAAGCTGACGGGACTGTCCACGTCGAGATCGACCACCGATACGGAGAGACGTTCGCTTCGTTCGAGGGGTACGATGGCGACGCGGAGACGGACGCGACGACCGACCACGACGCGTGGGGTGTCGAGTAACGAATCGAAGCTAGCACGTTCGACCCGCGACGTGGCGCTGACCGCTCTGCCGCCGACTCACTCCACCGGCTGTTCGAGCAGTCGCTCCCCGCTGTCCGCACAGCGGACGACAAAGACGTCCACCTGCGAACAGCACGACTCGACCACGTCCGAGTCCGTCTCGACGCCGCCGCCGTCCGGGCAGTCCTCGGCGAACAGGCGCAGGCCGCTCAGGAAGACGGTCCGCTGGACGGTCGCCAAGTCCCCCCATCCGTCGATACGCTCGGCCAGCAGGTCGGCGGCCGCGGCGTCGGCGACGAGCGCCGCTTCGGAGGGCCACTGCGCGACGACGCGGTGGTCGGCACGCAGGACGACGCCGTCCTGCCGCGCCCCGAACTGCTCGGGGTCGCAGTCGAGCGCCGCCGCGAGCCGCCCCCGTACCGCCTCCCGGTCGACATCGGCCATCGCCCCCCGCCACCGCTCGGCGAACGCGTCGGTGAGTCGCAGGTCGCTCCCGTCGGCGGTCTCTTCGAGCGCACCCACCGCCAGCAGCGTCCGTTCGAGAGTCGCCGGGTCGTCGAACCCGCGGTCGGGGTCCACGTCGACGGTCGGCAGCGGGTCCTTGCCGAACCAGCGCAGCACGCGCCGCGGGAGGTAGCGCTTCGTGAGTTCGGGCGTCCCCGGTACGAGGTACCCTCTGAGGTAGATGCAGGCGGCCGACCCGACGGCGACGGCGGTCCCCAGGCGTCGGTCGCGACGACCGGCCGCGAGCGCCAGCACCGCACCGATGGCGACGTTGACGACGGTACACGGCAGACAGCGGTTCTCGCCGGTGTACTCGGGCTGTCGGAGCGAGTCGACGAACTCGACGAAGCGTGACTCCATCACCCGACTGTACGGCGACCGGGCCGTATACGTTTCGCTCGTCGCGAGGGGAAACGAACGATGGCGACGGCGACAGGTCGGTAACGACGAGCCGTCTCCCGACGGTGAGCGCCCGGTGAACCGTCAGCGCCGCCTCGGGCCGCGCGTCTCGATGGACCCCGAGACGTCGAGCTGTGGGTACGGGATGTCGATGTCGGCCGCGTCGAAGCGCTGCTTGACGGCCTTGACGAACTCGCTGCGGACGCGCAGGTACTTCCCGCGGTTGGGGTTCTCGATCCAGAACCGCGCGACGAGGCCGACGTAGGAGTCCGCCAGCGGGTTCTCCGAGAGCGTCACCATCGGCTCGGGCAGGTCGAGGACGTCCGGGTGGCGCTCGGCCTCCTCGACGATGATGCGCGTCGCCTGGTCGATGTCGTCCTCGTAGCCGATGCCGAACTCGAAGTTCACCCGGAGTTTCCCTCGGGCGGTGGGGTTCATCACGACGTCGTTGGTGAGCTTGCTGTTCGGAATCGTCAGCAACTCGTTGTCGAACGTCTGGACGCGGGTCACGCGGAACGTGATGTCCGTGACGACGCCCGCGTTCGGCAGGTCGCCGGAGGCGGGCCACTCGATCCAGTCGCCGATGCGGAACGGCCGGTCGGCGTAGATGAACACCCCGGCGACGAAGTTCGCCAGCAGGTCCTTCAGCGCGAAGCCGACGGCGAGCGTCGCGGCCGCGCCGATGGTCGTCAACCCGGACAGCAGGCCGCCGTAGCCGGCGACGGCGAACGCCACGGCCGCCGCGACGGCGAGCGTGACGACACGGACGAGTCGCAACAGCGGTCGCCGCGCGTTGCGTTTGAGCCCCCGTGCGGCGAACGCGCGGTCGGCCACCGGCACGACGACCACCCGGACAGCCCCGTAGAAGAGGGCCAGGAGGACGAGGAAAGTCACGATGGCTCCGAGGGGTTCGGCGTACCCCGGCGGGACGCCCCACTCCCGGAGCGCTCGCCCGACCGGCCCCACCTCGTCGGGCTGGAACACCTGACTGACGTCCCCGTCCGTCGTGGTCCCGTTCTCCGACTCGTTGCCGGACTGGACCGTCCACAACCCGCTCATCTGGTGGTCACGACGCGCGCCTCACTCTTCGGCGTTGGGGCCGCGCAGTCCGGCGATTGTCGGCAAAAATTGGTCGGTCGTCGGCCGCGGTTCAGTTTCCGTCTTCGTTCGCCCGGCGGTCGACGTAGTTCGCTACCGCGAGCAGCGTCGGTGCCCAGAGGCCCACGAAGATGCCCTGCTGCTTGTTCTTCCGGCCGTAGAACGTGAACAGCGAGAGCGCCACCGAGGCGATGGCGGCCAGCGCGATGGGGTCGCCCGACCGGACGAGGTCGGTCAGGTTCTCGCGCTGGCTCTGGTTCATCGACTCGTTGCGGCCGGGTTCGCGCTGCGAGTCGGACTGGTCACCGGTCAGTCGCTCGCCGGGGGCGTCCTGCTCCCCGGTCTGTGTCGTTGAGTCAGCCACACCACTAGCTAGAGGCTCGGACGTTTCTGCCTGTGGGCTGCCGACGCGGGGTGCTTACGCGTGCGGCTCGGTTCCGGCAGAAGTGTCCGACTCGACGCTCGTCGACCCTCCCGACGTCCCTCGCGAGCGAACCGACGGACTATTTCGGCCGCGGCTCTCACACCGTGAGGGAATGCTACTACAGGGAACCGTCGTCGCCGACGCGACGACCGTCGTGGACGACGGCGCGGTGGTCGTCGACGGCGACCGCATCGCCGCCGTGGGGGACCGCGAGGCCCTCCGCGACCGCTACCCCGACCACGAGCGCCGCGAGTTCGACGTGCTCGCACCGGGCCTCGTCGGCGCGCACGTCCACTCCGTCCAGTCGCTCGGGCGGGGCATCGCCGACGACACCGCACTGCTGGACTGGCTGTTCGAGCACGTCCTGCCGATGGAGGCGTCGCTCGACGCCGAGGGGATGCGCGTCGCCGCCGAACTGGGCTACCTGGAGTGTCTCGAATCCGGCGTCACGGGCGTCGTCGACCACCTCTCGGTCAACCACGCCGACGAGGCGTTCGAGGCGGCGGGCGAGCTGGGTATCCGCGGGCGCATCGGGAAGGTGCTGATGGACAAGGACTCGCCCGACGGGCTGGAGGAGGACACCGACGCCGCGCTGCGGGAGTCGAAGCGACTCGTCGACCGCCACCACGACACGCACGACGGGCGCATCCAGTACGCGCTCACGCCGCGGTTCGCCGTCTCCTGCACCGAGGCGTGCCTGCGCGGCGTCCGCGACATCGCCGACGCCAACGACGGCGTCCGCATCCACACCCACGCCTCGGAGAACCGCGACGAGATAGCGGCCGTCGAGGCCGAGACCGGGATGCGCAACGTCCACTGGCTCGACGAGGTGGGGCTGACGGGCGAGGACGTCGTGCTGGCTCACTGCGTCCACACGAGCGAGTCGGAACGCGAGGTGCTCGCCGAGACGGGAACGCACGTCACCTACTGCCCGAGTTCGAACATGAAACTCGCTTCGGGCGTCGCGCCGGTCGTCGACTACCTCGACCGGGGTATCAACGTCGCGCTCGGTAACGACGGGCCGCCCTGCAACAACACGCTCGACGCGTTCACCGAGATGCGCCAGGCCAGTCTGCTCCAGAAGGTCGAGGCGCTCGACCCGACGGCGACGCCCGCCGGGACGGTGTTCGAGATGGCGACGCGCAACGGCGCGCTTGCTGCAGGATTCGACGACGTCGGCTGCCTCCGCGAGGGCTGGAAGGCCGACGTCGTCGGGCTCACCACGGACCTGACGCGGGCGACGCCGCTCCACGACGTCCTCTCGCATCTCGTGTTCGCCACTCACGGCGACGACGTGCGGTTCACGATGGTCGACGGCGAGGTGCTGTACGACGACGGCGAACTCGCCACCGGCGACGCGGCGGCCATCCGCGAGAAGGCGCGAGAGGTCGCGAGCGGCCTGCCGACCGCGGACTGAATCCGAGCGAGCGCCGACGAGCGACCCGCTTCACGGATCGTTTCGGAACACAGTGAGGTAACCGAAACCCCCTTGCCGTCCCCGTCCCTTCCGCTGGCAATGGAATCGTGGCGACGCGACATGGTGCGGGGGCTGGCGCTCGTCGTGCCGGTCGCGCTCGTCGTCGCGGTCTGTGCCATCCTGTACACGTGGGTCGCCTCCCTCGGGGTGCCCGAGGGCTACCCCGCCCCGGTCCGCGTCGCCCTCGTCGTGATCGGGTTCGTCTGCGTCGTCATCACCGTGGGCCGAGTGATGAGCACCGCGCTCGGCCCGTTCGTCGACGACGCGATGGACGCGACGGCCAACCGCCTGCCGGTCCTCCGGGTCGTCTACAACGCCGCGAAGTTCACCACGCGGCGACTGCTCGCGAACGACGAGCGCACCCGGAAACCGGTGAAGGTGGAGTCCTGGCCCGGCCAGTGGATGACCGGCTTCCGGACCGGCGTCCGCGCGCCCGACGGCGACGTGATGGTGTTCCTGCCCGGCGCGCCCGACCCGACCTCCGGGATGCTCGTCGCCGCCGACCCCGACCGCGTCGAGGACGCCGACGAGTCGGCCTCCGCGGCACTCATCCGCATCATCTCCTGTGGCTTCTCCAGTGGCGACGAGTTCGACGAGGGGTCACGGGAGACCGAGCAGTGAGGCCGTCGCCGAGTCCGCCGGTCACCGTATCTCGATACGCGTCGCCGTCCGGTCCGCCCGCTCGCGCAGTCGCTCGATGCGCTCGTCGGTGTCGGGGTGGGTCGCGAGCAGCCGTGACATCGGACTCTCCTCGCGGACGAACGGCCACGTCGGCCCCTCGATGCGGGCGAGCGCCCGCGCCAGCGCCATCGGGTCGCCCGTCACCTCGGCGGCGCGGTCGTCCGCGGCGAGTTCCCGGCGACGCGAGCGCGCCATCACGAGCGCGGAGCTCGCGACGAGGAGGCCCGCGACCAGCCTGTCGAGGCGCGTCCTGACCCGGCCCGCGAGCGTCGTCCGCCAGTCCAGTGGCTGTCCGGCGGCCAGCGCGGTCGCCCGGGCGACCCCCGACAGCACCAGCGCGACCGGGAACAGCGCGAGCGCCAGCAGTCCGACGAGCGTCTGTGCGAGGCTGTAGACGAGCGAACTCACGAGGCCGTCGCGGCGCTCGACGTGCGCGAGTTCGTGGGCCAGGATGGCCGTCAGTTCGTCGAGCGAGAGCAGACGGAACAGCGCGCGGTCGAGGACGACCGTGCTACCGAGCGCGAACGCGTTCGGGGTCCGCGTCCGGACCAGCATCAGCCGGGGAACGTCGAGGTCCATGCGGTCACACAGGTCGTCGAGGCGGGCGTACAGTCGCGGTGCGCGCTCGCGGGGAAGGTCACTCGCGTCGATGCCCGCGAGGACGCGGGCCGTCCCGGTGCGGTAGCTCAGATACCCCAGCGCGACCGTGAGGAGGGCGAACGAGGCGAGGAACGTCGCGGGGTCGACGCCGCGAGCGACGTCGACGAGCAGGGCGGTCACCAGCACCGCACCGGCGAGGTACGTCGCGAGGACGGCCACGCCGACGACCGCCAGCGCGAGACGGACGGCGAGTCGCATGTCCGCTCCTACGTGCAGCACGCGAAAACGCTTGTCGACGACCACGCCGTCGGGCGTTCGCGGTGTTCCCCCACCGAGACGCCGCGAGAGCCGTCTCGCGGGACTATCCTCGGAGGATTACTGTCGCGTCCATGAGAATTGCACGTGGCCGAGGAGAGCGCTATACACGTAGCCTCCGCCGGAGCGGGGGTCGAACGTCTGTACCTGTAATCGACATGGGGACAGGGTGACGAGCAGTGGATGTCATGAGCCGAGAGGACACGACCCTGCTGGACGACATCGATCGCACCGAAACCGAACTCGAATCGCTCGTCGAGGAGCTGTGGACCGGCGGCATCGTCACGGACGACGACGCCGCGGAGTTCTCCCACCGCGTCGAGACCATCGCCGCCGAACTGCGTGCCTGCGTCGAGTACGCCGAGGACGGCCCCCTCGCGAACGATGAGAACTGACGGCACGGACGGCGCTGACGGCGTCTCGACGACGGCGGTCGAACCGACCGCCGAGCGGGACCTCGCACACGCGCCCGACCCGACCGACGACGGCGTCGTGACGGTGTACGACCCCGAAGCGGAGGGGGCCGCGCTCGCCACGCAGTGGTTCACCGTCGAGGAGGACCTCCTCTGCGACGTCGTCGACTGGTGCTGATGCCGTCGGCCTCGGACACGCCACTCCCGCCGAGCGACGGCGGCAGCGGCAGCGAGGGTGACGACGAGGAGCGCGTCGCACCGGACGAGGGGTAGTCGGCGTGAGCCGACCGGCCCCGCCCACGAACGACCTCTCGGCGACCACGACCGTCCCGCTCGTCGTGGCGGCGACGGCACTCGCGAGTTCGGCCAGCGCGGGTGTCCCCTTCGCCGTCGCACTGGCGGGTGGAGTAGGTGCGTTCCTGCTCTCGGTCCTCGCCTGTGCCACCACACCGGTGGCGTAGGCGGGCGAGACCGAAACCGCTATGCCGAACGTTGGGTGACCGTCTGAGTATGTCGAACGATGCAGACATCGCCACGGCTCGACAGTTGAGCCTCGGCATGAACGTCGTGTTCGTCGTCGCCGTCGTCGCACTCGTGGCCGGCGTCGTCCTGCGCGAGTCGCTGCTCGTGCTCGCGACCCTCGGCGTGTTCGCACTGATCATCGCGGTGTACGCGGCGCTCCACGTCCGACTGCACCGCCGGGTGGCCGCCGCGAGCGGCGCGAGCGTCACCCGCGACGACTCCATCGGCGGCGCGCTCTCGCTCATCCGGCTCAACCTGCTGCTCTACCTCGGCTTCGTGCTCGTCGGCGTCGGCGTCGCCGTCGTGACGAACCTGCTCGTCCTCTGATTCTCCCGGCCGTTCTCGAAAAATCCGGTACGGCCCCCGGCTATCGGGCCCCGACGCGCCTCTGACGCGCCTCTGACGCGCCTCTGACGCGACGCGTACGCGCCGCGTCTGTCTGTACGATGTCAATAGTTACGAGGCTGTTCGGGTCGTGCACCGTTCGCGCTCGAACGCTCCCGTCGCCGTCGACTGCCTCGCTCGGACCCGCTCGACGCGCGCTCCGATGGTCACAAGTTCGACGACTCCCGAGTGAGACCATGAACGAACCGGGGGAGGGGGCGCTGCAGGACCAGGCGACGATGGCGGCGCGGGCCGAGGCCGACGACGCGCCCGCGTGGCTGGCCGACCACTGGCGGACGTTCCGCGACGGCCTGCTCGGCGAGCGAAACGACACACCGTTCCCGTGCCACTTCGGCAGCGAGTCGGTGCGCGCGGGCGACCCGCTGTACACCGCCGTCCCGTCGATGACCGACCGGGACGCCCTGCTCGGCCTGCGGGACACGCTGTACGAGTATCTGCAGATCTACGAGGACCACTCCGACCGCGCGTCGCTGGTGACGTTCTTCCGGCCCTCACCGGACGTGCGGACGGAGGCCGACTACCACGAGGCGCTCTGGCACGTCCTCCAGTTCCTCCACGTCCACGACCCGGCCCCGTGGCCCGACGACATCCCGACGGACCCCGACGACAGCGAGTGGGAGTTCTCCTTCGGCGGCGTCCCGATGTTCCCGACGTGCCGTGCGCCGTTCTACGACCAGCGTACGAGCCGCTACTGCCCGGTCGGCCTGGAGATCACGTTCCAGCCCCGCGCCCTGTTCGAGAACCTGGGCGTCACCGCGGACACCGACGCCGGGCAGCACGCCCGCGACGTCATCCAGGACCGACTGGAGTCCTACGACGGCGTCTGTCCCCACGCCGACCTGGGCGACTGGGGCGTCGAGGGCGACCTGGAGTGGCCCCAGTACCTGTTCAGCCAGGACGAGTCACAGGCCCCCGACGACTGCCCGATGACCGTCACCCGCGACCACCCCCGCATCGACCCGAAGTTCGACCCGCGTCTCGCCACACTTCTGGAGACGTCCCGACCGTAGCCCCTCGTTATCACGCCCGAAGCCGACGGTAGTCGCTCGTGAACATCGTGTAGGGAGCGGGTAGCCCGTCGTTTCCTAAGTCCTTACAGTCCTACCATATGAACAGTCATGGAAGCGAGTGAACCCGACGTTCGAGTGGCCGACGACGAACCGATCGACATCGTGGCGTCCCAGACAGACGACGGCCAGCTGCTGTTCCACGACCCGACGCCCGAGGAGGGCGCGGTCGACGTCGGCCGGTGGATGCGCGCGGCCCCCGAGTCCTGTGTCGACCTGAGCGAATCGCGCTGAGCGTCGCTCCTCGTCGAGCGTCGAAGAAAAGGTCGGTCGTCCGTTCTCTGTGCTTTCTCAGCCGTCGAGGTCGATGGTGACCGTCGTGTCGTCGCCGGATGCGAGCGTGACGGTCCGGTGGTCGACGAGTTCCTGGCCGTCCGCGTGCTCGCGGACGAACGTGGTGTCGTCGCCGGGCAGTTCGTACCCGGCGAGCGTCAGCGTCACGTCCTCGCAGTTCGCGTCGTCGCTCACGCTCACGTCGAGCGTGACCTCGCCGCTGGAGGCGTCGTAGCTCACCGCCTCGTAGCTGACCGCACAGCCGTTCAGGGACTTCGTGACCTCGCCGTCGGGCACCGCGTACGCGCCGGTGACCGCACCGTCGGCGGTCATCGTCGTCGCCTGGAGGAGGCGACCCTGTTCGCCGTAGAAGTCGGGTGCGTCGTCGGCGTCGTCGCCGTCGACACCCAGCTGCTCGATGACGTCGCCCGTCGCGACGTCGATCTGGTAGGCGGGCGAGTCCTGGCCGCTCTGGCCGTCGTCGCCGTTCTGCCCGTCGTCAGCATCGTCGTCGGAGTCATCCGAGTCGTTCTCGGAATCGTCACCGTCACTGGCACCGTCGTCACCGCTGGTGCCGTCGTCCGACTCGTTCGATTCGTCGTCTGAGTCGTCCTGGCCGTCGTCTGCACCGTCATCGGTGCCGTCGTCACCGTCGTCGGTCCCGTCGTCACCGTCGTCGGCGAACGGGTTCTCGGTCAGGTACGAATCGAAGTGGACGTTCGAGACGCCCGACTGGCTGGCGTTCTCGCTGACGCCGTCACCGCTGCCGTTCGCGAGGGCTCCCGTCTCGGGGTCCGCGAACGGGGCGTCCTCGTCGTCCGCGCTGGAGGGACCGTCGCTCGCGCCCCAGAAGCTACCCGTCGCGTTGGCCACTTCGGAACCGGTGTTGTTCACGCCGAGATCGGCGTTGTCGGCGATGACGCTGCCGTGGATCTCCGCGCTTCCGTAGGGGAGACCGACCAGCACGCCGTCGCCGTCGTTGCCGCGAATCACGCTGTCGGTGACGTCGAGACCGGTGTAGCCGAGGTCGGTCTGGGTACTGTCGATACCGTTCCCGCCGTTGTCCTCGACGGTCGTTCCGTCGAGGCTGGTCTCACCGCTGCTGTGGACGCCACCGGCCGCGTTGTCGACGATGGTGTCGTCGGTCGAGTCGACGGTCCCGAGAGCGATGGTGAAGCCGTAGCCACCGTTGTTCCGGTAGGTGGTGTTCTCGCTGGTGATGGTACCGTCGGTGACCGAGATGCCGCTCTCACCGTTGTCGGCGACGAGGCTGCCCTCGAGGGTCGGGTCGGCGTACGTCCCACCCTCGATGCCGTTCTCCTCGTTGTCGACGATGCTGCTCGCGCGGTACGTCAGGGCCCCGGTCGACTCGACGCCGTTGACGTTCCGCGTCACGGTGACGTTCTCGAAGACGCCGCCGCCCATGATTGCCTGGACGCCGACCGTGTTGTCGGCGAAGACGCTATCCTGAACGTCGACGTTGTTAGTGTTGACGACCAGGCCGGATTCGAAGTTACGGACGACGACGTTCTTCACGACGTCCTCCCCGTACCCGGAGAGGATGCCGCTCCCGTCACCGTCCACGCCGTCGATGGTGTGACCGTCGCCGTCGAACGTGACGTTCTCGGCCTCGATCTCGATACAACTCGAGGTGCTCTCGTTGGTGATGTCGGTCGTCAGTCGATACTCCCCGGGTTCGTCGATGACCGTACACGACGAGACGTCGGAGGGGGCCGCGGCGGCCGTCCCGGTGACGGCGACGCCGGCGACGACACCGGAGAGGACCGTCAGGGCGGCGAACGCGACCGCGAGGGATTTAGTTGTCATCCTGCGGACGCGACTATTACGAACGACCGGTATTGTTAGATGGAGATATAATGCCTAAAACAGGAACTAGCGGTAGCGCTACCAGTTCATAACCGGCGAGAAGAACCGGTATGTGTTACGATACCATGGGACGAAGTCGTCAGTCCACGTTGTACCAGACGTCGACGTGTTTTCGTGGGCCGTAGGACTTGCTCACGACGTCGAGGTGGCCGTCGCCGTCCACGTCGACCAGTTTCGCCTCGTGGGTCTCGACGCCCTCGGCGACGACCTGCCGGTCGAACGTCCCGTCGCCGCGGTTGACGAACGCGTACAGCACGGGGTCGTCGTTGTGGCGGTGGGCCATCTCCCCGACGAGGACGTCCTGGTGGCCGTCGCCGGTCAGGTCGCCGACCTGCAGGCTGTGCGGGCAGTACAGTTCGTCGGCGAGCAGGTGTTCGGTCCACGTCTCGCCGTCGTAGTCGAACCAGCCGACGCGGCCGGGGTGTGTGCCGTACAGCGGTGCGTCGCCCTCGCTGAGGAGGAGTTCCGGCTCGCCGTCGCCGTCAAGGTCCGCGACGGCGACGCGCGTCTTCTCCCAGCCATCGGCGACCACCTCGCGCTCCCAGCCGTCGTCGGTGCGGTGGTAGACGTGCGGCCCGGCGACGAGTTCCGAGCGGCCGTCGCCGTCGATGTCGCCGACCCACAGTCCTTCGAGGTCGACGCCCTCGTCGACGACGTGGCAGTTCGCCTCGGGCCACGGTTCGACCGTCGGGTCCGCGGGGACGTCGTAGTAGAACACCGTTTCGGCCTCCTGCGAGAGACCGATCAGCTCCTCGTCGCCGTCGTCGTCGACGTCCGCGACCAGCAGGTCGTGGTACTTCTGGAAGCGGTCGGTGACGAGGAACTTGCGCCACTCCTCGCGGGGGTCTTCGGGTTGCTGGAACCAGTAGACGTCCGAGCGGCCGTACCCCTGGCCGACGAGGAAGTCGGTTCGGCCGTCGCCGTCGATGTCGGCGAGACACGCCCCCACGTCGAGGTGGAGGTCGCGGTCGGTCGTGAGCGCGTGGCGCTCCCAGTCGCCCGGCCCGCGGTTCTCGTACCAGACGACGGGCGTCTCCAGGCGCTGGAACAGCGCCTCCATCCCCGGCAGCTCGCGGACGAGGATGCGTTTGCCCGCGACGGAGAGCTCGGGACGGGCACCGAGACCGCTCACGATGACGTCCGGTCGGCCGTTGCCGGTCAGGTCGGTCGGTTCGCACGTACTGAGGAGGCCGACGGGAGGGCTGTCGTCGACGCGTTCGTGACGGAAACGGAGCGCGTCACCGGTCGTGGACTCGTGGTCCGGTGTCTGCATATCTCGACGGTCGGCTAGAAGGTGTATGGTAATAACCGGACTAAAGCGCGACCGGAAGCCGATTCTCGACCCTCGTGACAATCATTCGACAGTGGGGATAGTGCGTCTATAACGAAACTGCCCCGTAGGCTAGCCGAGTAGTATGGATATCGCTGGTCGGACGGTGCTCGTCACGGGTGGTGCCGGGTTCATCGGGAGTCACCTCGTCGAGGCGCTCGCCGAGACGAACGACGTGCGGGTACTGGACGACCTCTCGACGGGCAGAGCGGAGAACCTGCACCGCGACGCGACGCTTGTTCGCGGTGACCTCTGTGACCCCGACACGCTGGACGAGGCGATGGCGGGGGTCGACCTCGTCTTCCACGAGGCGGCGAACGCGAGCGTCGCGCGGTCGGTGGAGGACCCCATCGCCAGCCACCAGGTGAACACGGCCGGGACGCTGGGGGTGTTCGAGCGTGCACGCGTTGCGGACGCACGCGTGGTGCTCGCGTCGTCGACGGCCATCTACGGCGACCCGACGGAGGTGCCGGTCACGGAGGACGAGCCGACGACGCCCCAGTCGCCGTACGGCGTCGAGAAACTCTCCGGGGACCACTACGCGCGACTCTACCACGACCTCTACGGACTGGAGACCGTCGCGCTCCGCTACTTCAACGTCTACGGCCCGCGACAGGCCGGCGGGGAGTACAGCGGCGTCATCACGACGTTCCTCGAACAGGCCTGTGCCGGGCAGGACATCACCGTCGAGGGCGACGGCTCGCAGATCCGCGACTTCGTCCACGTCAGCGACATCGTCCGGGCGAACCTGCTCGCGGCCACGACCGACGAGGTGGGCGAGGCGTACAACATCGGTACCGGTCGGAGCGTGAGCATCCTCGAACTCGCAGAACTGATCCGCGACCTCTCGGGGTCGCGCTCGGAGATCGTCCACGTCGACGAACGCCCCGGCGACATCCACGCCAGTCGGGCGGACATCTCGAAGGCGAAGGCGTCCCTGGGGTTCGAGCCCACCGTCACCCTGCGCGAGGGCCTGGGTGGACTCGTTCGTCAGCCAGCCCGCTGACCGACGCATCGACTGTGAGGACTGTCGTGCCGACATAACACCAGCTAGCTGACAATTCTCGGTGATCACCGAGGAACTTCCGGAGCTATGGGCTCCTATCGTTCGATTTACTCGGGTTAACCGACCGCGGACTGGCGGGTTAAATTCACGTATCTATGAATAGATTCGCACAGCGTGCAACGTCTGGCGGGCCAGATTGCACAGGTTGCATAAATCAGTTACTTATTAAGCTTGTCACAGCATATGTAGCTACCACTGACGCAGCATCGTGGGGATGCACGCAGTCCGATCCGTATCGGGGCGGATAACGTCCCGAAACGGTCGGCTTAACGGTCTAACGCGGGCGAACGTTCGCGCCGCGTCGGTGCAGCCAGCTGCGGCCAGCCACAGGTGGAACATATGAGTATATCCAACACTACGGCGCAGACGCACGCACAGAGCGATGTCGTCGAGGAACCGTCCAGTCTCCCGCTCGACACGGTGTTCGAGATTCTGAAGAACCGTCGCCGCCGCGACATCCTCCAGTACCTCTGGCAGCACGAGGGCACGGCCAACATCGGCGAACTCGCCGAACACATCGCCGCCCTGGAGAACGACGTCGACGTCGCCGCGCTCTCCTCGTCCCAGCGCAAGCGCGTCTACATCGGGCTGTACCAGTGTCACCTCCCGAAGATGGACGACGCGAGCATCGTCGCGTTCGACAAACACCGCGGCACCGTCGAACTGAACGACGCCGCCGAGGAACTGACGCCGTATCTGACGGCCAACGACCCGGAACCCGACGACCTTCCGACGGCGAGTCTCGCGACGGCGCTGATCGTCGGCGCGCTCGTCCCCGTCGGCGTCCTCGGTCTCGGCCCGCTCGCCGCCGTTCCCGGCGTCGCGTGGGCGCTGCTGAGCACCGTCGCCCTGCTGGCCGTGACGGCCGCCCAGCTCTCCGGGGGCGACCTCGCGGACGTCCTGTCGGTCGGCGCGCTCCGCTCGCGGTTCGCGAGCGAGACGACGTCCTGACCCGCCAGCACGCCACTAACCGGGTCCGGCGGTACCGTTCCGTCGTGTAACGCGTGGCTACCGGCTATTCCTTCGAGCCTTCTCGCCAGATAACCGGTACGTAACAAAGGCCGCCTGTCCCGTTGCTCTCGTCGATAACAATGTTCATCTGGCGCACGATTGACGAGCACGACTCGTCGACGAACACAGCTCTGGAGGCCCTCTGATGTGCGGAATTACGGCGTGTGTCGGCGGTGACGACGCCGTCGGCGGACTGCTCACCGGACTCGGCAACCTGGAGTACCGCGGCTACGACTCCGCGGGCATCGCGGTCCCCGACGACCGCGGCCTCAACGTCGTCAAGCGAGAGGGTCGCCTCGAACGCCTGCGCGAGGCGCTCGGTACCGACCGACCGACCGGCAGCATCGGTATCGGCCACACGCGCTGGTCGACCCACGGCCCGCCGACCGACGAGAACGCGCACCCACACCAGGACTGCACGGGTCGCGTCGCCGTCGTCCACAACGGCATCATCGACAACTACGAGACGCTCCGCCGTGGTCTCGAAGAGCGCGGCCACCGCTTCGAGAGCGAGACGGACACCGAGGTCGTCCCCCACCTCATCGAGGAGGAGCTGACCGCCGGGAAGTCCACGGAGGCGGCGTTCCGCGCGGCCGTCGACCAGCTCTCGGGCAGTTACGCCATCGCCTGTCTCGTCGACGGCGAGAACGAGGTGTACGCCGCCCGACAGGGGTCGCCGCTCGTCCTCGGGGAGGCCGACGGCCGGTACTTCCTCGCGAGCGACGTGCCCGCGTTCCGGGAGTTCACCGACCGCGTCGTCTACCTCGAGGACGGCGACATCGTCACCGTCCGTCCCGACGGCTACGACATCACCGACCTCGCGGGTGCACCGCTCGCCCGCGAGGTCGACACGGTCGACTGGGAGCCCGAGGCGGCCGGGAAGTCGGGCTATCCGCACTTCATGCTCAAAGAGATCCACGAACAGCCGGAGTCGCTCCGGCAGACCATCCACGGTCGCATCGAGACGTTCGCCGGGCACGTCTCGCTGGAGGAGTTCGACGACGCGTCGTTCGCCGACGTCGAGCGCGTCCAGTTCGTCTCGATGGGCACCTCCCACCACGCCTCCATGTACGCCGCTGCACAGCTGACGGCCCGCGGGCTGACGGCCAACGCCTACATGGCCGGGGAGTACGCCGACTGCCCGGCACCCATCGACGAGAACACGCTCGTCGTCGCCGTCACGCAGTCCGGCGAGACGGCCGACACGATGAACGCCGTCCGTCGCGCCCGTGACGCGGGCGCGCGAACGCTCGCCGTGACGAACGTCGTCGGGTCGTCGGTGACCCGCGAGTGCGACGAGTCGCTGTTCATCCGCGCCGGTCCCGAAATCGGCGTCGCCGCGACGAAGACGTTCTCCTCGCAAGTCGTCGCGCTCACCCTGCTCGGCGAGCGCATCGCCGAGGACTCGACGGGCGTCCAGCGCGCCGAGGTCCGCGACCTGCTGTCGGGGCTGGGCGACCTGCCGGGCGACGTCCAGCAGGTGCTCGACGAGACGCCAGCCGCCGAGGTGGCCGAGGCGCTGTACAACTGTGACGCCTACTTCTTCCTCGGTCGCGGCCCCGCTCGCGCCGTCGCGCTGGAGGGTGCACTGAAGTTCAAGGAGATATCGTACGAGCACGCCGAGGGGTTCGCCGCCTCGGAGCTGAAACACGGTCCGCTCGCGCTCGTCACCGATAACACGCCCGTCTTCGGCGTCATCACGGGCGAGGAGGACCTCAAGACCATCAGCAACCTGAAGGAGGTACAGGCGCGCGGCGCGCCCGTCATCGTCGTCGCTCCCGAGAGCCTCGAGGGCCAGGTGGAGTTCGCCGACTACTTCCTCCCGATTCCCGACACCCACCCCGAGGTCGCCGGCGTCCTCGCGAACATCCAGCTCCAGCTGGTGTCGTACCACGCCGCCGACCAGCTCGGCCGACCGATCGACAAGCCGCGCAACCTCGCCAAGAGCGTCACCGTCGAGTGACGCACGTCGGCGTGTGCGGTCGCCGTGCGCAGTCGGGAGCGCTGCTCGACTCGACGCCGCGTTCGCAGGCGCTGCAGTAGTCGCGACGACGGTCACCGTCCCGCTCGACTCCACTCACCCCCGAGTAGACACACCATACCCTCGAAATGGGGGCGCCCCCGCCATTTATCACCGTTCGCACTAACTGAGACGGTAGCCGTCAGCGTCCCCCTACACTACCCAGTCGAGTGTCATGACAGACGTACAATACTATGACCACATACGTACCAACGGTGGACGATATGACGGATAGATGTCCAGCGAGTGCACCGAGGCGACCGCTTTGGAGGGGGCTGTGACCGACGAGACCGACGCGGCGGAGATGCTCGACCACCTCGGCGACGAGGTCTCGCGGACCATCCTCGCCGCCTGCGCCATCGAGGCGCGGAGCGTCGGCGAACTGGCGACGCTGTGTGAGGTGTCGGAGGCGACCATCTACCGGCGGCTCAACCGACTGATGAGCGCTGGGATACTCGAAGAACGGACCCGCATCGACGCGCGCACCGTCTCCGGCGGCAAGGAGTACACGACGACGGTGTCGAACGTCGACGTCGCGTTCGACGACAACGGGATCAGCGTCCAGACGACGGCCCGCGACGACGACCAGCCGCTCCCGACGTTCACCGTCGTCGAACCGGCCGAGGGCGACCTGGACGAACACGTGGTCGACCTCCAGTTGCGACTCCCCGAGACGCTGTTCAGCGAGTTCCTCACGGTGTGGGCGGAGCTCAACCAGCGGACCGACGCCGACGACATGGAACTCAGCGCCGACGACGACTGACCACCGACGACGCGCGTCGCATCCACTTCATTCTCGAACCTCCGAACGGCCCGAGGAGCGACGCGGCCGGGTTTTTTCGGGCGAAGACTTAATATCCGCAAGACGAAAGTGACGGGTAGCTTCCCCGGTTCGCGTGCCAGTTCGTGTGCCAACTAAAACTTCGTGCTCTGCGAGCCTGGGAAGCCCATTCATACCGGAGAGCGACGACCAGAGCGGCCGCGCTCGTTCGCTCACGGTTCGCGACGCTCACCGTTCGAATCGCCCGAGGACTTCCGCCGGTCGCCGTTCGTTCTCTCCGAGATTCTCGCTCTCGCTCGACTCGCGCTACTCCTCACGGTTCCCTGCGGTCACCGTTCGTCTATCGGAGATTCTCGTTCGCTCGCTAGCGCTCACTCACTCCGAACCTCCCTACTCCACACTCGCCGGTTCGGCTACGTCCGTCGTCTGACTGCGGAACCACTCCCACGCCTCGGGCACGAGCTCCGCGAGCGGCGCGTAGTCGTAGTCGAGTTCGCGCTGGGCCTTCCGCGGGCTGTAGAACAGCTCCTGGGTCGAGAGCCGCGCCATCTCGGCGTCGAACGGGAACATCCGCGTTCCGAGCACGCGGTTGACCACGCCGACGACCGGTCCCGCCGCGCGAATCGCCTGCGGGGGAACCTGCGCCAGCGGCGCGTGGCCGTCGATCTCCTCGGCGATGACGTCGAGCGCCTCGTCGTAGCGGAGGTTCTCGCCGGCCAGCAGGTAGTGCTCGCCGGCCGTCCCGCGCTCCATCGCCGCGACGGTGCCGTCGACGACGTCGTCGACGCCGACGAAGCTCGCCCCGCCGGGCGGGTGGACGGCGAGCTTCGGGTCCGACGCCATCCGCAGCAGGCGGCCCGTGAACTCCTCGTCGCGCGAGCCGAAGATGGACGTCGGGTGGACCGTCACCACGTCGAGGCCCTGCTCGCCGTACTCGTCGCAGCGGTCCTCGGCGGCGGCCTTCCCGCGCTGGTACGCGCCGATGGGGTCGGCGACGTCCGCTTCGGTCGCGATACCGTTCGCCCGGCGGCGGGTGCCCGCCGTCGAGGTGAACACGACGCGCTCGACGCCCGTCTCGTGGGCGGCGGCGAGGACGTTCTCGGTCCCGTCGCGGTTGACGCGTTCGACGACCGGCGCGTCGGCGGCCTGCAGGCCGATGCCCGCGAGGTGGAACACCCGGTCGTGGCCTTCGACGGCGTCGCTGACGGCGTCGGCGTCGAGCACGTCCGCCTCGGCCCACTCGACATCGAGACCGTCGAGCGCGCTCGTGTCGCTGCCCTCGCGGCGCGTGGCGGTGACGTCCCAGCCGTCGGCGACGAGCCGCTCGACGAGGTGGCCGCCGAGGAACCCCGTCGCGCCCGTGACGAGCGCCCGGTCAGTCATCGCTGCCCTCCGAGAACTGCGGCGGGACGAGGTCGCCCGTCACCTTCGCGTAGAGGCGGAAGCCCGCGCCCGCCACGGCGGGCATCTCGCCGCCGTTCGGGTCGGTGTCCTCGTGGGGCAGTTCGGCGGCCAGCTCCTCGGCGTGGAGGCCATCGATGGCCTCCCGGCCGACGCCGAACGGCCGCAGGTACGGCACCTGCTTCGGTTTCAGCCCCGCGATGGGGGCGATGGCGCGGTCGACCGAGGGTGCGTCGGTGCCCGCGACGAGGAACCGCCCCCTGTGTGGTGCGCCGGTGTAGGTGTACGTCCCGTCGAGCAGGACGAACTCGGGGTCGACCACGGCGCTCGCGGCGACGACATCTCGCGTCTCGCGCGAGCCGGTCGCCCCCTGGCCGAGCGTGACCATCGCGGCGGCGAGGCCGGGGTCGGCCCGGAGCGTCGGGACGGCGACGACGGACTGCTCGTCGAGCGGTCGCGGGACCTCGACGTGGTGGCGCACGTCGTCGATGCGGACGGTCCGCTCGACGGTGTCGCACGTCCCGAGGTCGAGCGTCTCGACGCCGGTCCGGTCGGCGAGCCCGTCGTACCCCAGCAGCGAGGGGGCGTCGTCGACGTACTCGGAGTCCGGGAGCGCGAGCGTCACGTCCGTCGTGGAGGCGAGCGTCTCGACGAGCGCCTCGACGACGTCGGGGTTCGTCACCATCCCGGTCGAGGGGTGGTACGGGTAGTGGCAGTCCGGGAGGACGAGCACGTCGTCCAGCTCCGGCCCGCAGTCGGCGACGAGGTCCGTCACCGCCCCGGCCAGTCCGGGGCCGTTGACGTCCGTCCGGCGGCCCACGACGCGCGGAGCGTCGGTCATCGGTCCGCCTCCACGTTCGCGCCGACGCGGTCGGCGACCGCGGTCCCCTCGGCCATCTCGTAGGCCGTCTCGACGTGCTCGACCATCCGCAGGCCGGCCGCGCCGTTCACCGGCGGTTCCTCGCCAGCCGCGACGGCGTCGAGGAAGTCCTTCAGGGCTCGGTAGTGCGCCTGGTAGTAGTAGGTCGGCTTGAAGTACGCCGGCTCCTGGCCGCGGGCGCGCTTGGCGACGTTCTCCAGCGCTGACTTCGCGGCGTGAGCCATGAACTGGCCGGGCATGTGGTCCTCGCTGCGCAGCGTGTCGGCGACGCCCTCGAGGCGGAAGTAGCCCGTGATGTCCGGAGGCGTCTCCCACTGGAAGAACCCGGCGGAGACGGTCGCCTGCGTGCCCGCCTCGGTGCTCACGACGACGAGCGCGCTGTCCTCGAACGGGAGGTCCATCGACGCGTCGACGTGGGCGTACTCGACGGTCAGGTCGCCGAAGAACCACTCCAGGACGTCGAACAGGTGGACGCCGAGGTCCATCAGCGCGCCGCCACCGGTCGCGTCGGGGTCGAGCATCCACCCCGAGATGGGTTCGCGGGCGGGGGGCGCACTGAACGGCCCGTTGTTGATGCGGGCGATGGAGGCCAGCGGCACGTGGCCGACCCGACCCGCGTCGTACAGTTCCTTCAGCTTCTGGACCTCGGGCTGGTAGCGGATGGTGTGGTCCACGCCGATGGAGACGCCCGCCTCGTCGGCGGCGTCGACCATCCCCTGGCCCTCCTCGGCGGTGCGGGCGAACGGTTTCTCGACGAAGACGTGACAGCCGGCCTCGGCGGCCGCCGTCGCGGCCTCGGCGTGGAGGAACGGCGGCAGGGCGACGATGGCGGCGTCGATGTCCTCCTCGGCCAGCAGGTCGGTGTAGTCCTCGTAGGTCCGCTCGACGCCCTGCTTCTCGGCGCGTGTGCGGTTCTCGGGGACCACGTCGGCCGCGGCGACGACGGTCGCACCGTCGATGCCGCGGGTCGACTGGAGGTGGACGGTGCCGATGTTCCCGGCACCGAGCAGCCCCACGCGGAGGTCATCCACGGCGCTCACCACGTATCGAAGTAGAATCGGTCGGCTCCATACTGCAGGGGAGGCGTGTTCGCTATCTTGTTATTCGCTGGCTACTGTCCGCTCGATCGCCTCGCGGACCGATCCGTACGCGCGGGCCAGTTTCAGCCCGTTGGCGAACAGGAAGAACCGGAGCTTCTCCTCCCGGTCGAGGTCGTCCCAGCCCGACACCGAACTGCTGACCTGGCTGGGAAGTTCCGGCGCGTACAGCCCCGGGTAGAACAGCAGGAGCTTCGGGTGGCCGTAGCGCTCGGGGTAGAGCCGTCGCATCTGGTGTTTGCCGCGACCGATGCGGACGGCCTTCTTGACGAGCGACTTCAGCGACGTCCGGGTGGGGTGGTACATCGGCACGTCGTCGGCGTAGCCCATGTCGAACCCCGCGTCGTGGACGCGCTGCCCGAACTCCCGGTCGCCGCTGGAGACGAACCGGGCGTCGAACGGCCCCACCTCGTCGATGACCTCCTTGCGGACGAGGAGACAGCACGTCGGCGCGAAGTGGAGCTGCGAGACGTACTTCTCGATGGGGAAGCCGTTCATCTCGTTGAACTTCGAGGCGAGCGTCTCGCCGTCCTCGGCGTACAGTTCGACGTTGCACGCCATGTAGTCGAGGTCGTCCTCGTCCATCCGGTCGACGGCGCGTTCGAGCCAGTCGGCGTCGACGGTCATGTCCGCGTCGATGAACGCGAGGACGTCGCCGCGGGCCCGGCGAATCCCCCGGACGCGTGCGGCGTAGGAACTCTGACGGCGGCGCTCGTCGAGCGCGTGGACGTTCTCGTGGCGGGTGGCGTAGTCGGCGGCGACCGCTCTGGTGTCGTCGAGCGACCGGTTGTCGACGACCAGCACCTCGAACCGCTCGCGGTCGTACGTCTGGTCGGTCAGTGCGTCGAGCGTGTCCCGGAGCCCGTCCGGGTCGTTGTAGACCGGTACGATGACGGAGACGAACGGCGCGTCGAGTGACGCTCGTTCGACTGCCTGCTCGACTGTTCGTTCACCTTCGGCCCTCTGAACCTCGTGTACTGTGCTCATGCGTGTGCCGACGAGTGGCGACCCCTCCCGGTCCCCGACCGGGTCCTGGTCGCCTGCCCCTGTCGTATCGTCCTCAACGCCACCTCGGGGTTTAGAGCCATCAGACGCTCCCGAGGCGACGAAACTGTTGCAACCGACTCTTGCGGGGTTATCTTCAGGATTGCTGTCCGAACGGTCCGTCACTCCTGATTCCCCCGTTCGTAGTGGTATACGTCGATTTGAAGGAAATTACGCTCAGCTTTTTGGTCCCGGTGCGCGCCGACGAGGTTCCTGAGACGTCGGTCAGATGACGAATCCGTGTGAGAGAGCACCAACCACACTTCGTCGTGACCCTGCATCAGTGCTCGTATCTCGGCGTCGGTCGCTGGCTCCCGCCCCGTGCCCGACCCGGCGACGACCACCCCCTCGACCTCGATGTCGGAGCGGGTCCGGTAGTGTTCGACCCCTCGTTCGGTGATCTGGTCGGCGACGATGACCAGCGCGCCGGGGGAGGCCTCCTCCTCGATGTGAGCGGTCGCCTCGTCCCACTGCTCGTGGGTGTCCGTCGTGAGGTCGTACGCCGTCACGGGGACGAGACCGACGAGCAACAGGGCGACCAGCATCAGTCGGAGCGGCGGCCGCTGGATGCGCGAGACGCCGCGGCCGACGAGAAGATAGAGGCCGAGCGACGCTGGGAGGACGTATCGCGGCCAGAACACCGGGAAGAGGACGAACGAGACGACGATGGGGAGGACGAACGTCGCCAGCAGCAGGACGACGAGCAGTTCGACGCCCGGTTCGGAGGAGAGGGAGACGCGCTCGCGGAGCCCCCGGACCGTCGCACGAGGCGAGCGCGACACCGACTTCGAGACGCAGCCGTCGGTCAGCCCGAGCGTCAGGGTCCCGACCACGAGGACACCGACGAACAGCGTCGCGAGGAGGATGGAGGTCTGCGCGAAGAACTGCAGAACGACCTCCGCGACGATCGTGGGCGTCGGCTGCGGGATGTAGGGGAACGGCGTCGAGGTCGCCCCGCCGAGTCCGACCCGATGGAGCGCCATGGCGGCGACCGGGACGAGACCGACGCCGGCGAGGGCCGTCCCGACGGTGAGCGACCGGGGGACCCACTGCCCCGTGGCGACCCGGAACACGACGTAGGCCGCCTCGGCGAACACGACCAGAGCGGCGAACGGGTGGGTCAACAGGAGTGCGAGCGTCGCGAGGACGTACGCGGCCGCGGTGCCGCGCATCGCCCCGTCCTCGAACAGGCGGACGAACAGCCACAGCGAGGCGGCCGTGAGGAGCGCGACGAGACTGTACATCCGCACCTCCTGGGCGTGGTAGACGTGGAACTGCGCGAGCGCGAAGACGAGCGCGGCCACCAGTCCGGCCGTCCCGTCGAACAGGTCACGTCCGAGGAGGTAGAGCAGCGGAATCGCGAGGATGCTGAACAGCGCCGAGAGCAGTCGAAGGGCGGTCGCCGACGTTCCGAACACGCCGATCCAGAGGTCGAGCAGGACGTAGTACAGCGGGAGATGGGGCTGGTTGAGTGGAACCTCGACGAGCAGTTCGACCGTCGAGTACCGCCGGACGAACTCCAGCGTGATGAGTTCGTCAGTCCAGAGACTCTCGACGCCCAGTCCGTAGAGGCGAACTGCGGCCCCGACCAGCACGATACCGAGCAGCGCGTGCCGGGAGTCCAGCGACCGGTCCCATCGCATTACCACCTCCTCGCGATGCTAGCCCCATAGTTATGGGTTACAAACTATTTGCCGAAATTACACGTCCGGCGGCCGGGTGCCGACCGTTACGCGTCCGGGCTGGCGGCCTGGACCGACCGGACGAGCGTGTCCGCACCCTGCCTGAGTGCCAGCACCGGGTCGTCGGGGGCGTCGTGTTCGAAGACGGCCCACTCCGCACCGAGGTCGCTGGCCGACGCGAGCGTCGCCTCGAAGTCCACGTCGCCGGTCGTCGGGTCGACGGAGCGCCACTCCGACAGCGGCCCGTGCTGGCCGTCGACGGCGGTGTCCTTGAAGTGGACGAGCGGCGTCCGCGAGCCGGTGAACTCCAGCACCGAGACGGGGTCCTGGCCGGCGGCCGTCGCCGCACCGACGTCGACCTCGAACGAGACGTACTCCGAGTCGGTGGCGTCGACGAGTCGACCGAACGCGGTCCGCTCGACGGGGACGATGGCGTCGAGCGAGGTGAGCGAGTCGTGTAGTCGGTCGCCGAGGAGGCCGACGGCGGTCCGTGGTTTGCCGGCGCCACTCGGATACGGGTGGACCGCGGTCGTGACGCGTTCGAGCAGCGAGAGTCGGCGCAGCGGGACGAAGTCGTGGACCTGGTTGTGGTAGACCAGGTTCACGCCGTGGTCGGCGAGTCGAGCGCCCAGATTGTCCAGTCGGCGCGCGAGCGCGTCGACGCGTTTCGGCGTCCGGTAGTGCGCCAGCGGGAGGTGTGGAATGGCGAGTCGCCGGACGCCTACCTGGGCGTAGCGGGCCGCACAGCCCGCGGGATTGGCCTCCAGTTCCCGGAGACTCACGTGCGCACCGATTGGCTCGACGTCCACCTCGGCGAGGGCGGCGACGACGTCGTCGGGGTCGGCGTCGGGCAGTCGGTTGGCGAACTCCACGCCGTCGAACCCGGCGTCGCCGACCCGCCGGATGATGTCCGGCAGCGGTTCGTCGATGTCACGGAGCGAGTACAGCTGGATGGCCGGCTTCACGAACTGACCCTCCATCCGGCCGGGAGCGGCCCGTCGTCGAGACACGTCATATCCTGACCATCCGTTCCCGAAGCCATTGTAATAGCCAGCCTATAGCGCCACTGGGTCCCTGTACGAGCCGTCACACGTCGCCAACCGACCACTAACGACCCGCCGCCCGACGTCCCCGACTCGACGCAGGCTATCGGTTTCGTCCGGCGTCGACCCACCCTTCGGAGCCGGAGCGATCGTGGCAGAGAGTATCTAACTTAATCACTACACATCGAATCGACGAGTATGCCACGACCACTCGATACGGACGCACTGGTCACGCTCGCGGCGATCGTCCTCTGTGGCGTCGTCGTCGTTCCGCTGCTCGCGCTCTCCGCCGACGACGGCCTGCTCGCGCTCTCGGCGTGGGTCGTCGGCGTCACGCTGTCGTACGCCGTCGCGGTCGGCGTCGCCGGCGACCGCCGGACGCGCCGGTCACGGAGCGACGTGACGGAGAAGTAGTGACCGAACGGAGCGGTGGCGGAGCGACGCAGTCACCGCGCGGGCGTCTCGCTCACCGGAGTGGAGCCGTCCGGCTCAGATACCCTGTCTGACCTGTCTGATGAGTTCGTTCAGTCCGAAGTCGAACTGCCACTCCAGCGCGAACAGCACCGCCGGGTAGACGACCATCCCGACGAGCGTCGTCACGACGAACGTCACGGCCGGGATGCCCACGGCCTGGGAGACGGCCTGCCCCGCCCCGTAGGCGACGGCACCCATCACGAGACTGGCGACCGCCGGGTACATCGGGACGACGACGAGCGTCCGCAGGCGTTCGTCGATGAGTCGCCTCGTCACGATGGCGGCGGGCGGGAGGTAGGCGGCCCCCGAGAGGACGACCGCCAGCGACGCCCCGACGAGACCGAGGTCGAACGTCACCGTCAGCGGGTAGATGGTGACGGCCATGACGACGAGCGAGACGACCTGGAGTTTCGTCATCAGGTCCGGGCGGCCCAGGGCCTTGAACAGCGGTGCCGCGGGCGTCCGAAGGGCTCGCAGGAGGCCGTACAGCGTCAGCACCTGCATCGGGAGGACCATCGGTCCCCACTGGGAGCCGAGGAACGTCGCGACGAACGGGTCGGCGACGGCGATGATGCCGATACCGAGCGGGAACGCGACGAGCGTCGAGAGCCGGAGCGTCCGGCGGAACCCCTCGCGGACCGCGGGGATGTCGTCCTGTATCTTCGAGTACGCCGGCATCACGACCTTCGAGATGGTCTGTGCGACCTCGGTCGCGGGCGCGTTCGACAGCCGGTAGGCCAGCTGGTAGTAGCCGAGCGCCTGGGTCGAGAGGACGCGGCCGACGAACACGTCGTCACCCTCGCCGTAGAGGTACGAGAGGATACCCGACCCCATGAGCCACTTCCCGTAGTCGATGAGCTCGCGGGCCTTCTCGAGGTCGAACGACGGCCGGAACCACCGGTCGGCGAGGATGTACGAGAACACCGTCTGGGCGGTGTACCCGGCGACGTAGCCGTACGCGAGCGCGTACACCGACGGGTCGTACAGCGCGTAGCCGATGGAGACGGTGACGCGCGTCCCCGCGCGGGAGACGACGAGCAGGAACTGCTTGTGGAACTCGAGGTCCTTCTCGAAGTAGACGGCAGCGGGGTTCTCCAGCCCGCGGGCGATCGGCCCGAGCGCGATGAGCGAGAGGAGCGGGACGATGACGGCCCGCGGTTCGCCGAAGAAGTCGGCGACGTACGGTGCGGAGAGGAACGCGGCGCCGCCGATGACGAGCGCGCGGAGGATGCTGAGTATCCAGACCGTCCCGAAGTAGTCGTCGACGTTCTCCTCGGGGCGCTGGATGAGCGCCTGGTCGAGCCCGAGCTGTGAGAACCGCGTGAGCGCCGCGATGACGAGCAGCGCGATGCCCATCAGCCCGAACTCCTCGGGCGACAGCAGTCGCGCGAGGACGACCAGCATCACCAGCTGGAGCACCCGCGCCCCGCCGTTGGTCATCGCGACCCAGATGCCGCCGATGACCGTCCGCGAGGCGAGCGAGCCGTCGGTGGAGACGAGCCGCCGGAGGAGTGAGCGTAGCCCCACTGTTCACCCGGACATGGAGGCGACCATCGTTCGAACGTTCCTGCCGACGCCCCAGCCCAGTCTGTCGAGGACGAGGACGGCGACGCCGTACGTCGCGGCCCCCACGACCGCGAGGACGAAGAACTCGACGACGGGAGCGACGTCGAGCGCCCCGTCGACGCCGAGGACGACGGCGGCCATCCCGAGGCTCCCGGCGAGCGGGTAGGCGACGTCACGGAGGATGCGCGCGTAGCTCGTCTCGACGATCCGGGTCGCGTACAGGACGTCGAGCTCCGTCATGGGGACGATCTGGACGCCGAGGATGACCAGCGCGGCCCCCTCGATGCCCGTCAGCCCGAACGGCAGTCCGCCGGGCTGTCCGTACTGCCACAGCACGAGCGGGAGGCCGATGGCGAGCAGGACGACCCGCAGGAGCGAGAACTTCGCGATGAGGTCGGGGCGACCGGTCGCCTTAAACACGGGCCCGAACGTCGCCACCATCGAGCGCATCAGCCCGAAGACCGCGAGTATCTGCATGGTGAGTATCATCGCCTCGAACTCGGGGTCGAGGAACGCCTCGACGAACGCCGGGGTGATGGCGAAGATGCCCATCGCGAGCGGGAACGAGAGGAACGTCGTCATCTGGAGCGTGCGGTGGAACCCCTCGCGCAGCGCCTTCGTGTCGTCCTGGACCTTCGAGTACGCCGGGAACGCGACGCTGGAGATGACGTGCGTGACCTCCGTGGCGGGCGCGTTCGAGAAGCGGTAGGCGAGCTGGTAGAACGCCAGCGACGCCGGGCCGAGGAAGCCGCTGACGAGCAGGTCGTCGCCCTCGCTGTAGAGGAAGTAGAGGATGGAGTTGGCCGTGAGCCACTTCCCGTAGTGGATCATGCTCCGGGCGGACTCCATGTCGAAGGAGACGCTCGGCCGGTAGTCGTGGAGGAGGTAGGAGGCGGACATCCGGACGAAGTCGCTGGCGACGAACGCGGCCACCAGCGCCATCGCCGTCTCCTCGACGTACATCGCGTAGGCGATCGCGCCGACGAACTGGACGACCGACCCCGACATGATGTAGCCGAACTGCTTGTGGAACTGGAGGTCCTTCTCGAAGTAGACGACGCCGGGGTTGCGCAGCCCGATGAACACCTGCCCGAGACCGATGAACTGGATGAGGATGGCGGCGTCGGGCGCGTTCAGCAGGTTCGCGAGCGGGTGGGCGATGAGGAACAGGACGAGGAAGACGGCGACCGACCGCGCGGTGTCGAGCAGCCACGCGGTGTTGAGCATGTGGTCGACGTTCTCCTCGCGTTCGTAGATGAGCGACTGATTGATGCCGAGTTCGGAGAACCGCTTGACGCCGCTCATCACGACGAGCGCGACGCCGAACAGTCCCAGCTCCGCCGCGCCCAGCAGGTTCGCCAGGATGACCATCAGGACGAGCTGGAGCATCCGGTCGGTGACGTTGAGCGCCGCCACCCACATCCCGCCCTTGACGGTGCGTTCCGTCAGCCCGTCACCGGGGGAGAGCGCGCCTCGGACGAGACGGAGGAGTCGGCGTATCATGCCCGTCTCACGTCCATCGCGCCGTACGTACCAGTCATTGTTCGATACTCCGTAGGGCCGGCCATTGTTATACCACTCCTAAGCCAGCGTGGCCCGAGACCGTGTCACACCGTGGCCGTGGGGACAGGCTCCCCCTAACCAAGTCGATAGGTCACCATCCCCGAGTAATGAGCGAGGAGGCACCGCTGGTGAGCGTCGTCGTCCCGACGTACGGACGGCCCGAGTTCCTCCCCGAGGCCATCGAGAGCGTCGTCGACCAGACGTACGACGAGATCGAACTCGTCGTCGTCGACGACTGCTCGCCGTCGCCCGTCGAACCGCAACTCGACGGCGTCGACACCGGCGACCGGACGCTCCGGGTGGTCCGCCACGAGGAGAACCAGGGCGCGAACGCCGCCCGGTCGACCGGCATCGAAGCGAGCGACGGCGAGTTCGTCGCGTTCATCGACGACGACGACGTCTGGCTCCCCGAGAAGGTCGAGCGCCAGGTGGCCGCCTTCGAGGACCCCGACGTGGGCCTCGTCGCGACCGGCCTGCGCTACGAGTCCCACGGCGAGGTGACGCACGTGCTTCGACCCCAGGTCTCGGGCGACGCGACGGTCGACCTGCTGTGTGGCGACCCGTTCGGCACGTTCTCGACGCTGATGGTCCGTCGGTCGACCGTCGACGCCGCCGGACTCCCCGACGAGCGGTTCCCCTGCTGGCAGGACCGCGAGTGGCCCATCCGCCTGTCGCGACACGGCCAGGTCGTGTCGGTGCGGGAACCGCTGGTCGTCCACCGGATGGGCGACCACGAGCAGATCACCGACGACTTCGAGACGAAGCGCGACGTCGCGTACCCGCTGTTCGTCGAGACGTTCCGGCCGCTGGCGGCCGACTACGGTTCCGACGTCGAGCGGCGACTCGTCGCGGGGCGCGCGACGGCCGTCGCGGGGTCGGCGCTGAAAGCGGGCCACTACGACGACGCCCGCCGGTTCGCCGCCCGCGCGATTCGGACCGACCCGACGGACCACGAGGGTTACCTGCTGCTGGCGGTGTCGCTCGGCGGCCGACCGCTGTTCCGGACGCTCCAGCGGGTGAAGCGGGCCGTCGCCGGGCGACGGGCGACCGACGGCGCGTGACGGCGGGGGACGTCGCTCGCCGCGACGGACGAGAGTCGAAGTTGACAACTCGTGGCACACCTACTCATTCGGGGTAGGGGTGGACGGCCGGGTCCCGCACCCCTTTTCATTACGGGACAAGCGGTTTGCCGAAACCAGTCGATCCGCTGACCATGAGTGTGGTCAGTACGGTCTCCGTCCCTCCAGGCGAGTTTCGACTGGGATGGGCACTGAGCGTCGGAGACGCCCGCATCGAACTCGAACGCACGGTCCAGGAAGAGTCGCCGCTCGCGGTCTGGGTGTGGACCGACGACGCCGACGCCTACCTCGACGCCCTCGCCGACCGCGGCGTGGAGCACGTCACCTGCGAGGAGCGCGTCGACGGCGGGTTGCGCTGTTCGGTCGACGCCGCCGCCGGCACCGGCCCCGAACTGCTCGACGCCTTCGAGGAGGCGGGGCTGACCCTCCTGTCGGGCGCGGGCGACGACCGCGTGTGGCGGTTCCGCGTCCGCGCCGCGAACAGCCGGGACCTGACGCAGTTCCGACGACTCGCGTCCGAGCGGGCGATTCCGATCGAGATAAACCGGCAGGCCGGAGCTACCCCCGGGTCGGTCGGAGGCGCGCTGACCGCCATCCAGCGCGAGACGCTCGTCGCCGCGTACGAACAGGGCTACTACAGCACCCCGCGGACGGCGACGCTCGCGGACCTCGGCGAGCGATTCGACATCAGCCCGCGAGCGGTGTCACAGCGCCTCCGTCGCGGCGTCGGGAACCTCGTCGAGGCGACGCTCTGGGTCGACTGACCGGACCGACGACTCGGGTGACTTCGAAACGACGGCAGGAGCGGACTGGCGAGAGGAGGGCCGGACCGACTGCTCAGGCGGCGTGCGCGAGCGCCGTCCCGAGCGCGTAGCACATCCAGCCCTGGTTCCAGCGCATGTACGGCGTCTTGTCGCTGAGCACGCGGCCACGTCGCCGGTAGAAGTGGCCGTCGGACTCGTCGAACAGGTTCGCCATCGCCCACTCGAAGATGTCGGCCGCCAGCGCGAGGCTCTCGGGGGAGCCGTCCTTGACGAACGTCCGGATGGCCTGCGCGGAGGCGTGGACGTCCCGCGGGTAGCGCTTGTCGGACTCGAAGCGGGGCTTCCCGCCCTCGTCGAACAGCTCCTCGCGGTAGAACTGCATCCCGTTCTCGTAGCCCGCCTGCAGGTCCTCGTCCGGGCAGACCTCGAGGTAGTCGTGGATGGACTCCAGGACGAACCCGGTGTGGAAGTTGTCGTGCGAGAGGTGCGACTGGTCCGAGGGCTCCGAGTAGTACCACGCGCCCTTCTCGTCCTGGACGTCGAGGACGAACGCCATCACCTCGTCGGCGCGCTCGCCGTATTCTTCGGTACTCGTCCGGTCGCCGACGACGGCGAGCAGGCTCGCGGCCAGCGCGTTGGCGTTGATGACCACGTAGTCGTCGTAGGGGGTGTACGCGAACGTCTCGAACTCCCGGACCTGGACGCGGTTGATCTCGTCCATGATGAACCGGCAGGTGCCGTCGGCCACCTCCAGGGACTCCTCGTCGCCCGTGAGGTCGTAGTGGCGGACGAACGCCTGCGCGACGAACACGCTGGCGACGATGGAGGGGTAGTACTCGGGGAGGAAGAACTTGTTCGAGTTCTGCCAGTCGAACGGGTAGCCCCACGACGGGTTGTCCGACTGGATGGCGCGGTTCTCCCAGAGCCACTCGAGCAGCGACTCGGCGCTCTGGAGGTAGGTCTCGTCGCCCGTCGCCTCGTACGCGTCGAGGTACGACGTGGCGAACAGGGCGATGCCCTTCGCGTTGCGTCGCTTCTCGATGCCGAGCAGCGGGCGGAGGTTGGCGGGGAACTTGTGGACGCCGTGCATGCAGACCAGGCGCGTGAACGTGTTGCGCGCGAACGGGTCGAGAACGGGGCTGGTCAGCCCGTCGTAGGGGTCCCAGCCGGCGTAGTCCTCGCGCTGGGCGTACGCGAGCGCCTCGTCGAGATAGTCGCGGACCACGTCGGGGTCGAACTCGCCCGAGGACGGACGGTGGACTGATTGCATCGCCCGAGGCTACGGCCACCCCGTGCTTTGGTAAGTGGGGCCTTCCACGGACGACCCCCACGGAGAGAGCGGCGCTTATCCAACTGAGCGACCACTGTGTGAGTAGAGACCGATGAGCACAGACACCACCGTATCGCCCGAGCGTGGCGTCTCCGGGGCGGACGAACGGGAGCAGGCCGTGACGCCGCTGGAACTGTTCTTCGACCTCGTGTTCGTGTTCGCGTTCACGCAGGTATCGAGCTACCTCGCTCACCACCTCACGTGGGGCGGACTCGCCCGTGGCGCCGCGCTGCTGGCCGTGCTGTGGTGGGCGTGGGTCTGTTACTCGTGGCTAACGGGCGCCGTCGACGCCGAGGCGAGACTCCCCGCCAGGCTGGTCGTCCTCGCCGCGATGGCGGCGATGTTGCTCGTCGCACTCGCCGTCCCCGACGCGTTCGGCGACGACGCCGTCCTCTTCGGGTTCGCGTACGTCGTGGTGCGACTCCTCCACCTCGCCCTCTACACGGTCGTCGCCCCACCGGAGACCCGGAGCGCGGTGCGCCGGGTCGCACCGGGGTTCCTCGGTGGACCGGCGCTGCTCGTCGTCGCCGGATTCCTCGACGGTCCCGTCCAGGCGGCGCTCTGGGGGCTGGCCATCGCCATCGACTACGGAATCGTCCTCGTTCGCGGTGTCGACGGGTTCCACGTCCGTGCCGGGCACTTCGTCGAGCGCCACCGCCTCATCATGATCATCGCGCTCGGCGAGTCGCTCATCGCCATCGGCGTCGGCGCGGAAGACCTCGTCCTCGACCTCGGGGTCGTGCTGACGGCGTTGCTCGGCATCGTCCTCGTCATGGCGTTCTGGTGGCTCTACTTCGACTACGTCGTCCTCGCCGCCGAGCAACGCCTCGCGGCAGAGCCGCCCACTGGTCGGGCCGTGCTGGCGCGAGACTCCTACAGCTACCTCCACCTGCCCATCGTCGGGAGCATCATCTTCGTCGCGCTCGGCATCGAACAGACCATCGCACACGCCGGCGACCCGCTGGGCGTCGTCCCGGCGGTCGCACTCTGTGGCGGCTGTGGTCTCTACCTGTTCGGCCACAGCGCGTTCAAGTACCGCGACCACGGTACGGCGAGCGTCCTCCGCGTCGTCGTCGGCGTCGTCGCCGTGGCGTCGGTCTCGGTCGTCGTTCGCATCCCCGCAGCGGCGTCGTTAGCCAGTCTCACGGCGCTGTTCGTCGGACTCGTGGTCTACGAGACGGTGTGGTCGGAACACCGGAACCGCCTCCGTGTGGGCGACGCGAAGTCCAGCTAGCCCACGTGGACCGCCGCTCGACCGTGTCGCCGGCAGCGACGACTCGGCGCGAGCGACCCGCTCGGTGCGAGCCGTTCGGAGACCGTCGTCGAGGGCGCAGAAGAGACCGCGAGATGTGCCGTGAGGCCGGTTACGTGCAGTCGTCGATGACGCCGTCGGTGATGTCGACGACCTCGTCGCGCACCCGGCGGGCGCGGTCCAGGTCGGGTTCGACGTCCGCTTTCGAGAGGCCGGTGAGGTACGCCTGAATCTCGTCGGGGTCCCGCGAGTGGAACACCCGGTCCTGCTCGACGAGGCGCTGGTCGACCGAGAGCATCGTGTGCGGGAAGAAAGACACCGCGGGCTTGGCCATCGCGGCGGCCTCCCGGCCCATCGTCCCCGACCCGGTGAGCGTGCAGTCGGCGTGCCACGCCAGCTGCAGGCCCGGCAGCGGCTCCTCGGGGACGAACACGCGGTCCGTCGAGTACGGTGCGGCGTGCTTCCGGTCGCCCGGTCGGCGCGGCAGGTAGACGACGTTCATCCCGGCGTCGACGGCCCGGTCGATGACGTCCGGGACGAGCGACTCCTCCGGTTCGAGGTCGACGTACGCCGCGCCGATGGCCTCGGGACGGACGACGACGTAGTCGTCGAACGGGAGGCGGTCGAGGAAGTCGGGGTCGGCCTCGAAGTCGGCGACGCAGACCTCCTCCTTGAACCCGTCGTAGGTGTGGATGGAGTCCCGAGACGCGCCGTAGTCGGTGAGTTCGGCCAGCTGGAACGCGTCGGGGACGACGTGAGCCGTCGCCATCGCCCGGAAGTAGTTGAACCCCTCCTCGACCAGCGGCGTGTCGAGGTAGTAGGTGATGTCGTTGTCCGTGAAGTGGATGGAGGGGATGCCGTGGACCTTCGAGGCGAGGACGCACATCGCGTTGCGCTGGGAGAGCGAGACGTCCGCGTCGGGCGTCCGCGCCGACAGCTGGAGCGTCCTGAGCGGGACGCCCGCGGTCCGGAGCCACTCGTTGTCGTAGTCCTTCCCGCGGACGGTGAAGTCGAAGCCCGCCTCCTTCGCCAGCGGCACCGTCTCCGTCTTCTCGCGGGCCGTCACGACCGTCGGTCGGTCGAGGCCGTCCGCGATGGGCTTGAAGAAGAACGGGTGGGAGGGGCTGGCGAGGTCGATCCAGACGCGTTGCCAGCGGCTCTCCGCGGGCGTCGACGACTCGGCGACCGTCATAGCCCGACCACGTCGAAGCCCGCCGCGTCCCACGCGTCGGCGTCCATCGTGCCCTTCGTGTCGAGCAGGAGGTCGCCGCGCATCTTCTCGCGCGTCTCGACCGGGTCGAGGTCGCGGAAGACGTCGTGGTCGGCCGTGACGACGATGGCGTCGGCGTCCGTGACGGCCTCGTCGACGCTCACCAGGTCGAGGCGGTCGTCGTCGACCAGCGGGTCACAGAGGCGCGTCTCGACGGCCGCGCCGCCGTCGGCGAGCGCGCGGTCGGGCGTCGCCTGCTGGAGTTCGCCCGCGAGCTTCAGCCCCGGCGAGTTGCGCGTGTCGTCGACGTTCGCCTTGTACGCGACGCCGAGGACGGCCACGCGTTTCCCCTCCAGCGTCCCGAGGTGCTCTTCGAGCAGGTCGACGACGAACTCGGACATGCCGTCGTTGACGCGGCGGGCGCTGTAGATGAGGTCGAGCGAGTCCGAGTCGTGCGCGAAGAACAGCGGATCCACGGGGAGACAGTGGCCCCCGACGCCCGGTCCGGGCTGGAGGATGTCGACGCGGGAGTGACGGTTCGCCAGCGCGATGGCGTCGCGGGTGTTCACGCCGTAGTCCTTCGCGATGTTCGCCAGTTCGTTCGCGAACCCGATGTTCAGGTCGCGGTAGGCGTTCTGCGCGAGCTTGACGAACTCCGCCGTCGTCGCGTCGGGCGTGCGGTTGACGTCGCCGTCGATACACGGTTCGTACAGCGCGACGGCGTGGTCCGTCGAGGCGTCGTCGATACCGCCGACGAACCGGTCGTTCGTCCGGAGCTCCTCCAGGATGTTCCCCGGCAGGACGGTCTCGGGAGAGTACGCGAGGTGGAACTCCTCGCCGGCGCGGAGACCGGACTCCTCGAGGGCCTCCCGGAGCGGTCCCTCGGTCGTTCCGGGGGGCACCGTCGACTCCAGGATGACCGTGTCGCCCTCGCGCAGGACGTCCGTGATGCCGGACGCCGCCGAGAGGACGTACTCGAGGTCCGCGCGCTCGGCGTCGAAGTCCAGCGGCGTCGGCACGCAGATAACGTGGACGTTCGCCGGTTCGACGGTGTTCGACGGGACGAGCGTCCCGTCGTCGAGCGCCTCCACGATGTACCGCTCCAGGTCGGCCTCGCCGAGGCGGAGCTCCCGGCGGTGGAGCCGGTCGAGCTTCCGCTCGTCGACGTCGTAGCCGACGACTTCGTTGCCGTTGTGCGCCAGCAGCGCGGCCGTCGGCAGGCCGACGTATCCGAGCCCGTGAACACACACCGTAGTCATCGTCGACCCTCCGCGGGAGATACCCGCTGTCGACGCGTCAGAAGGGAGTGCCGTGACATCGTCATCTGAATGTATATCCGGCAGACCGGCCCTTTGTTATGACTCGCCTGTCGAGGGGAACAACCGTGATATTCGGCCGCAGTGTCCGGTGAACTACCGATACGCTGACCGTCAGCCGTCGGTGCACCCCGCCTCGAATGCCGTCGCTGCTGGGGGCGATACCGGTGAAAACGGCGTTATGGTGGTCGTAACAGCGGCACCCGTCGACCGGTCGACGGCCGAAACGGCGGCCCGACGACGTCAGTCGCTCCGGAAGCGGATGGTCGCGGACCCGTCCATGTTGAAGCCGGTGAGCATCCCGGAGAAGCGGTAGGCGTCGCGCTCGCCCTCGACGGTGCCGGTCACCGCCCCGCCCTCGACGGTGTCCTCGGCCTCGACGCTGCCGAGTTCGGGGCTCTTCACGACCTGACCGTCGACGGAGAACTCGTAGTCACAGCGACCGCTCTTCCCCGTGCCGTCCACGACGATGAGGTCGGTCAGCCGTGCGTCCTGGTCCGTCCCGAGCAGGTCGGGGCTGACCTGCTCGCCGTTGACGTAGACGGCCGCGTCGCCCAGCAGTTCGAAGTGCGTGATGTCCCCGGCGAACCGGTAGCTGTCGGTGCCGGTGGTGACCGCACCCTCGACGCTCCGGTCGGAGATGTTGTCCTGGTCGTCGAGCGTCCCCTTGTCGGGGTTCGGGACGACGTCCTCCTCGACCGTGAACTGGTAGGTCGCCGCGTCGC
Source organism: Halomarina salina (assembly GCF_023074835.1). Lineage (NCBI taxonomy): Archaea > Methanobacteriati > Methanobacteriota > Halobacteria > Halobacteriales > Natronomonadaceae > Halomarina > Halomarina salina. Next base: position 9,388 of record NZ_JALLGW010000006.1, on the reverse strand, counting down.
CGAGACCGACGACGCTGACGGTGTCGCTCGGCAGCGGCTCGGACTCGGGGATGGGGACGTCCTCGCCGACCTCCCACGCGGGCGTCGACATCGTCCCGTACTCCTCGACCGGGATGACCTCGCTGCCGAGCGTCAGCGTCGCGCCGTCGCCCGGTTCGACGCGGGCCACGTTGAACGAGTCGACGAGGAGGTAGGCCGTCTGTCCGGCCGCCAGCGCACCGTACGCGCCGTTGTCGTCGATGTCGACGGTCGGCGTCGGGCCGGGCGCACCCTTGACCAGTCGAGTGTTCGCGGCGCGGACGTGGTAGCGCATGTCGTCGTCGGCCGCGATGGAGAGGAGCGTACCCGGCAGGTCACCCCACTCGAGGTCGGTCGAGTCCTCGGGGATGGTGACGTCCTCGCCGACCTCCCACGCGGGCGTCGACATCGTCCCGTACTCCTCGGGGGGGACGACCTCGCCGTCGAGCGTCAGCGTTGCCCCGTCGTCGGGGTCGACGCGGGCCACGTTGAACGAATCGACCGCGAACACGACCGACTGGCCGGACTCGAGCGCGCCGTACGCGCCGCCGTCGTCGACGTCGACGGTCGGCGTCGAGCCGTCGCTGTCGTCGACCACGCGCGTGTTCTCGGCGCGAACGTGGTAGCGCATGTTCGCGTCGGCCGTCACGGCGAGTCGCTTACCCGACACGTCGTCCGCGGACTCGCTGTCGGACGTCTCCTCGGGGATGGTGACGTCCTCGCCGACCTCCCACGCGGGCGTCGACATCGTCCCGTACTCCTCGGGGGGCAGGACGTCGCCGTCGAGCGTCAGCGTCGCGCCGCCTTCCGGTTCGATGCGCGCGACGCTGTACGAGTCCATGGTGAGGGCGACCGACTCGCCAGCCACCAGCGCGCCGTACGCGCCGTCGTCGTCGGTGTCGATGGTCGGCGTCGGCCCCTCGTTGTCGCTGGCCACCTGGGTGTTCTGACCGCGAACGTGGTAGCGCATGTTCTCGTCGGCCGCCACGACGAGGCGGGTCCGCAGGGACTCCGTCTCCTCGGTCCCGTCGTCGGACCCGCCGGAGCCGACCGGCGACGACGTGTCGGGGAGGGGACAGCTGTCGTTCTTCGTCACGCCGCTGGTGTCGACGGAGCTGTTGTCGAACACCGTCGCGCGACCACCGGCGTTGATGTTCGTGTTCTCGATGGTGCAGTTCCGGGCGGAGCTGATGTGGACGCCGTCGGCGTTCGGGGTCTGGATGCACGAGTCGGCGATGGTCGTCCCGTGGCGGTTCTCGATGAAGATAGCGCCGTCGCCACGCATGTTACCGGAGCCGGTGATGCTGACGTTCCGGATGTCGAGTCCCCAGGGCTTCTCCGGCGTCTGGTGGCTGCTGAACCGCTGGTCCTCGGGATTGCCGCCCCAGATGGCGGGCATCCGGTCGAAGTCGACCTGGATGCGCGTGTCGTGGATGTCGAAGTTCCCGTCGGAGTTGTTGACGTGGATGCCGGCCATCCCCTTGTAGTACGTCGACTTGAAGACGAAGTTACAGTTGTAGACGCCGCCGCCGGACTTCCCGTACTCCGCCGTCGAGAGGTAGAGCCCGGCCGTCCCGGTCGGCTCCTTCTGGTCGTCGATGACGTTGTCGGGGTGGGCGTTGTCCCAGTCGATGACGACGAGGCAGTTCCGGAGTTCACAGCCCGCACCGGCCCGGATGGCCGCCATGTCGTTGTTGCGGAACTCACAGCTGTCGTAGACGATCTTCCCGTTGTGCTTCCCGGTGTAGAGCCCGCCGTCGCCGCCCTGGTTGGCGATGACGCAGTTCTCGAAGGTGAGGAGCCCGTCGTGAGAGAACACGCCACCCGCGCCGTCGGAGGCGCCGTGGCCCGCGAACACGGAGGGGCCGGTCTTGGTGTAGTTGACGATGCGACCGGAGCCGTTCTCGCTCTTGATCTCCGGCAGGATCGACCAGCGGCAGTACGGCTCGCGGCCGGAGAAGCCGACGTGGTCGATGTCCTTCACCATCAGCTTGTCCTGCGCCCGGAGCCAGTTGCCGATGTCGCCGCCGGTGTGGTCGCCCGTGTTGTCGAACTCGAAGTTCTCCAGCAGGAGTCCCTCGGAGTTGTACCCCGAGCGGATGAAGTAGCCCGAGTCGCCCGACGCCGTCCGGAACGTCACGTCGTTCCGGCTGTCGCCGAGCCCGCGGATGCCCCAGCGGCGGAGGTCGCCGCTGACGCAGTGGGGTTCGCTCCCGCTGAGCGGGAAGACGTACTCGCCGGGCGGGACCTCGATGAGGAGGCCCTCGTCGGTCGGGACGTCGATCGGGTCGTTCCCGTCGGGGTCCCAGCCGAGATCCTCGACCGCGTTCACGACGCGGTCGAAGGAGATGCCGTGTCGGGAGGTCGCCGCGCTGGCCGTCCCCGTGACGGCCGCCGTCCCCATCGCAGCCGCTGCCGCCGCGCTGAGCTTCATGTACGAGCGCCTGTTAAGCAGTGAATTACTGTCCTCTACAGTCGCCTCGTCTGCGACTTCTTCGCTGTCCGGTTCGGGTGCCGCATCGTGTGCCATTACGGCCTGAAAGCACACCCTTACCCGTATAAAGATTCTGTGTAATGGTATTAGACGGCCCGGAGAAGTCAGCTACGTCTGTTCCCGACGGGGGGCGACGACCGAGCTTAAATCCCCCCGAGGAGACCGCCGAACGGGAGGAACGACCCGGTCGTGTTCCCGCCGTCGGTCCCCGTGGTCGTCCCGGTCGGCGTGCTCGGCGCGGTGGTCGTCCCGCCGGAGGGAGCCGTCGTCGTGGCACCACCCGTCTCGGTGCTGCCTCCATCGCCTCCATCGCCGGTACCGCCTCCGCCGCCGGTCGTGCCAGTCGTGGTCTGCGCGCCACCGGTGCCGCCACCGCCCGCGTCGGTGCTCCCGCCACCGCCGGCAGTCGTCCCGCCACCCGTCGCCGTGCCGTTCCCGGCCGCCGGGGTCGACGTCGACGGCGGAGCCTGCGTCACCTCGGGGATGGGCGTGCGGGTCTCCGTCGGCTGTGACTGGGTCTGCTGCGTCGACGGGCCCTCGGTCTGCTGGCCCTCGCCGCCGCTGTCGTTGGCCGACGCGTCGTCGTCGGAGCCCCGGTCGGGCGGGTAGCTGGAGTCGACGTAGTACACCACCAGTCCGTTGTCCAGACGGGTGCCGTCGTCACTCCGCACGCCGGTGCTCAACACTCTGCTGACGCCGTCCTCGTCGGAGATGGAGTCGAGCGCCTCCTTCGAGAACGTCGCGCCCCGATAGGCGTCCACCTCCCGTTGATAGTTGAACGCCGATATCGACAGATAGTACGGATACGGCGAGTGTGACGTCAGGTTGTCCGCGATGAGGTTCTTCTCGGTGACGGTGCCCCACGGGACGACGCCGCTGGTGCGCTGGGCGTCCTGGAACCGTCCCGGACCGCTCCTGATGTCGTTCCAGCGGGTGTCGTTCGCGTTGTAGGCGAACGACGTGTTGTACCCGTCGTGGACCGCCTCGGTGGTGCCGGTCGACGGGAGGTAGATGTACGGCGACGGGAACACGACGATGAGCGACAGCAACAGCCCGCCGACGATGGCGATGGCCGCGACGGCCCGCAGCGCGCCGTCGTACTTCCCGCCGGCGATGGCCCGGTAGAACGAGTGGAGCATCACCACGCCCAGGATGGTCGCGATGACCATCGCGAACCCGACGTGCCGGAAGAAGTACTTCGAGACGTCACCGAGGAAGTGCGCCAGGAAGAACGGCCCGAGCACCAGCCCCCCGTACGCGAAGTAGGTGATGGCCTCGTTGCGGTCCTCCGGCCCGTCGTCGAGGCGGCCCGCGAGCGCGACCAGCACGAGGATGGCCGCGAGCGCGACGAACACCGTCTTCACGAAGAACAGCTTCATGAACAGCTCGATGATGCTGATACCGACCTTCGAGGCGGAGTCGCCGGTGCTGGCGACGCTGCCCCCGCCCGCCCCGGCCTCTCCCTCCACCCACTTCTGGACGGAGGTCGACACCATGTCGAACATCGAGTAGACGATCTGGTAGCGCGACGCCCAGACGACGTAGAACGCGCCGAACAGCACTGTCGGGACGGCCAGCGACCGCGCGTCGGCGAAGGTGCTCCCCCCGGGGAGCCACTGGTAGAACTTCTGGGCGAGCGCGATGGTCGCGAACAGGATGAGGATGTTGAGCGCCACCTGGCCGTGGTAGAGGATGGACCCGACCGCCCCGACGAACAGCAACAGCCCGGTCGCCGTCACGCCGTTCGCGAGGCCGCGCGAGCGCCGCGAGAGGTACTCGAACAGCAAGAAGAGGATGACGGGGAAGAACAGCGTCGTCATCGTGTACGGGTGGAACGTGAGGTACGTCGAGATGTTCGTGATGGGCAGGAACATGCACGCCGCGAACGTGGCGATGGCCGTCCCGGCGCGGTCGTCGACCAGCGTCCGGACCGTCAACGGGAGGAAGACGAGGAACACGAGCGCGAGCAGCTGGACGAGCAGCATCATCGAGTGCGGGATGGAGATGCCGGTGACGGCGTGGATGAGGCCGACGGAGGTGTGACCGCCGGGGTAGAAGATGTCCATCGCCCCCATCTCGCCGCTGATGATGCCACGCGCCCAGCCCATGTGTGTGAGTTCGTCGGCGCGTCCGTAGGCGTAGTACCCCCGGATGGTCGGCATGAACACGACCGTCGCCGTGGCGAGGATGGCGAGGCCGAGACTCGTCGGGACGAGCCAGCCTCTCGGTCGGAGGGCGGTGACGGCGACGGCGACGAGCAGCGCTATCGCGACGCCGATCCAGACCTCGACGGGCGTCGCCCCGTAGATGGAGAGCTCGTACCCGGTTGCGGGAGCGAAGTGCGCCCGGACGATGGCGAGCGCGAGCCCGAGGAAGCCGACGATGAGCAGCAGCTTCGAGCGGCGTCGGCGTGCCGAGTCCTCGTACTTCATCGTTCGCTCCGGAGGGTCGCTGTCATTTGCTATCGGTGTCAGAGACGATGTGGTCGCTTTGTTACGCAGCCGTTACGGTCTACGGTCCGTCAGTACCGACCGTGTACCCGTGCTACCGGCACGCACGGGTCGTCCCGGTCGGTCACTCCCCGTCGACCGCGAGGTGGGAGTTCAGGCGCACGTCGACCGCGAGGGCGGTGACGAGCAGGAGGCCACCGACCAGGAAGACGACCGAGGAGACGAGCGCGGGGCCGAGCGACCCCTGCGCCCAGACGACGAACGAGTAAACCGAACCGACCAGCCCGACGAGGAGGGCCACGACGGCGAACAGGTAGCAGAGCACGACCGGGTGGAACCCTCCCTGGAGGTACTTCGAGCGGACGCGTCTGCCGAAGTTCGACGCGAGCAGTACCGAGACGCGCGGGATGAACGTCTCGTACTGGATGGTGCTCGTCTCGTTGCCGTACACCGCCGGGTGCGGGACGTCGGCGACCCGCGCGTCGAGCAGGTTCAGCTTCGCGAGGATGTCGTTCTCGAAGCCGTAGTCCTCGTACAGCCCGTCGATGTCCAGTCGGCGGAGCATGTCGCTGGAGATGGCGGCGTAGCCGTTCTGTGAGTCGCCGACCTCCCAGTAGCCCGTCGAGAACTTGGTGAGGAACGAGAGCATGTGGTTCCCGAACAGGCGGAACCGGGACATCCCGGCCCAGCCACCACCCGCCATCAGGCGGTTGCCCTTCGTGTAGTCGGCGCGGTCCTCGACGATGGGGTCGAGGAGGTGGTCGAGCACCTGCGGGTCCATCTGGCCGTCGCCGTCCATCATCGCCACGATGTCGATGCCGTCGGCGAGCGCGCGCTCGAAGCCGCGTTTGACGCTCGCGCCGCGCCCCATGTTCCGGTCGTTCCGGAGGGGGACCACGGGACCGTCGTGTGCGACGCCACCGTCGGCGAGGGGGGTAGCCGCCTCGGACTCCGACTCTCGGTCGGAGTCCGCGCCGCTACCCGCTCGCTGGCGGTTGACGCGCTCGGCGGCCGCGCGGATCTCGGCCCACGTCTCGTCGGTCGAGCGGTCGTCGATGGCGTACACGCGGTCGACGAACGTCGGCATCGTCTCGATGACGTCGCCGACGAGACCAGCCTCGTTGTACGCGGGGACGACGACCCCGATGGACTGGTTACGGTACACGGCCACCACCTGCCGTCTGCACGGCAGCAAGCTCGTCGTGGGCGACAGTGCCGTGTGGCCGGTCGCTCCCCGTCGTCTCTCGTAGTTCGTGTGCGTCCTGCATGGATGTGGTAGACCTCGACGCCCGTGGGGCGCCGAGTTCAGCTACTAGTCTACACCCTCGTGTGACGCTTTGTTATGTGGAACTTGCAGTCGAAACCGCCGAAGACGGCCGCTGGATAGGGATGTAGTAAACCGAGACAGGTCACCGCCTAAGTAGGCCACAGAGACCGTCAAACATCCGTTAACCCCAAACTATCCGACGCACGTCAGACACCGTGAACGGTCCACAGACCCCCCATCTCCGGACGACTACGGAGCACACGGGAGCGACCACGGGTCGACACACCCTGGAACGGCCGTCGGTTCCCCTCGACCACCGGTCGTCGGGTGGTCGTAACGCTCGCACGGTAGACAGTGACTCGGTACCACAGCGGTCCGGTACAACGGGAGTCCGGTACCGTCGTCGGTCGAGGGAGCGAGCGCCCGGCGGTCGCTCGGGGTTGCGGCTGTCCGTCGTGTCGACCCTCACGGCGTCGAGCAGCGGCGAGGACGGGGCCACGGGGAGACGGAACGGCAGGGAGGCCCACCTGGACGTATCAGCCGGCGGTGGTCACAGCGGCGGCTCACGGAACGCGTCGAGGGGGTCAGGAGCGCCGGGTCCGTGGAGCGATGAACGCTGGAGCGACCGGCTAGAAGCGACTGAACAGGAGTGAGTCGGCGCGAGAACGGTGCGAGCGAAGCGGAGCGAACTGTGGCGGACTGTGGACGGACGCAGACGAGGGAGCGCCGCGTTACTCGTCGCCCGCGGTGACGTTTATCGCGTGGAACGCGTACTCGTCCGCGTTGGCGGTGCTCGCACCGGCCGGGACCGGCCCGGCGTACAGGAGGTAGACGATGCGGACGTTCGTCCCCTGGATACGGGGCGTCACCTGGTGGGGGTTGATCCACGTCGCTCCCTGTTCGATCGTCTGTCGGTAGCGGTTGATCTCGCTGCTCTGGAACGTGTTCCCCTGGTCGTCGACGCGGTGGATCTGGACGACGACGGTGTACTCGGTCGCCCGCTCCTCGTCGTTCTTGACGAGGAACGCCGAGTCGACGGTCTCCCCGGCGGTGATGTTCTCGGTGAGCTCCTCGCTGGGACCGAGGACGAACTCGCCTTCGTCGTTGATGTGACCCGCCCCGAGCGTGCTGAACTGCTCGCCGTCGAGGGGCGAGGCGATGGCGAACCCGCCCGCGGCGAGCGCGAGGACGACCGAGACACCCAGCCCCACCGACAGGAGCACGTCGGTCCCCGACCCTTCCTGTGACCGACCCATGGAGTCGGCCCAGACGCCGAACGGGAGGCCGTAGCGCTCCTCGGCCGAGAGCCGCCAGCGTCGGATCGCCGCGACGATGGTGAACAGCGCCGCGACGCCCGAGAGCGCGACGATGGACGTGTCCGCGGTGAACGGCCCCGTCTCGAACGCGACGAGGACGCCGACGATGGGGAGGAGCGTCAGCGAGAGGCCGAACCCGAGCGCGACCCGCTCGGTCGTGTCGATGCCGGTGGGGCGTTCCCGGACCCGGTCGAGCAGCGAGCCGCGTCGCTCCCCGGACGGTGCGTGGGGGAACGCGGCCGCGCCGAGCGCGTACCCCGGAGCGAACACGAGCAACGGGAGTGTGACGAGGATGCGGAGCGTGCTCCCCGGCGAACCGAGTAGATTCGACGTGAAGAGTCCGTAGACCAGCCCCAGATACAGCAGGACGAGGATGAGGTCGAACGGAATCGCCGACGCCCGCGAACGGCGTGCGCTCACGGGGGCAGCCCTCCGTTCCGGCGGGGAAGGTACGTCATGATACTACCGAGTCCGCTGTGGCGCATTGTTATACGGTTGCTATCGCGCCGTCAGTCGAAGCTGAGGTACTGCTCTTCCCAGTCGCGGCGGTTCTGGAGCGCCTCCATCCCAGAGTCCGAGACCGCGTAGTAGTTCGTTCTGCGGTCGATCTGTCCCTTCTCGACGAGCTCGCGGTTGACGAGGACGTCGAGGTTCGGGTAGAGTCGCCCGTGGGTGATCTCGCGACCGGTGTGCGCTTCGAGCTCTTCTTTCACGGACTGGCCCGAGGCCTGGTCCAGCCCAGCGATGACGTACAGCAGGTCACGCTGAAAGCCCGTCAGGTCGAATATCTGCATGACATGTTAAAATATCGGATAACCGATTTTGTTAGTCACCAAGTAAATCGTCAGTTCGCTGACCCACCGCATGGTTTCACCGGTGCAACCGTCTGCGAGGGTCACGCTAACCGGGACGAATCGGAGTAGGCACCCGCTCCAGGGTCCCTGCGGGGTCTAATAGCTGGTCCGTAACAAAGGGATTACGTACCCGAGTAAATAGCATGTTGACGACGACGACGGCACCGTACGCGCAAGGCGGCGGTGCTGTAAGCGTAGCTGAACGAGGGGGGTGCTCCGTGTACGGGGCCAGATGGACCGAGAGACGCTGATGTCGGAGGAGTCGGAACTGGCGCTCGACGACGCGTTCAACATCCTGAGCAACTCGCGCCGTCGCTACATCCTGTACTATCTGTACACGCGCACGGAGCCCGCGACCATCGACGAACTCGCCGGACAGATCGCCGCCTGGGAGAACGAGATTCCCATCGAGGACCTCGACGACACCGCGCGGCGACGCGTCTACGTCTCGCTCTACCAGACGCACCTGCCGAAGCTCGACGACTTCGACATCGCTGACTACGACCGCGACGACGGCACCGTCACGCTGACCGAGCGCGCCGGAGAGATCGTCCGGTATCTCCCCGTCGAGGAAGAGGAGACCCGCGACTTCACCTGGTACTACGTCGGGTTGAGCGCCGTCGCCGTCGTCCTCCTCGGTGCCGTCGCGATAAACCTCGTCCCGTCGGCCATCGCCGCGGTGGTCATCGCGCTCGGACTGCTCGCGCTGGTCGGCTTCCAGTTCGTCACCCGGCGGTCGAGCGACGACCGCGACCTCCTCGAACTCGAGGACCTCGAGTAGTTCGAGTACCCCGGCCGCTTCTCTGACGACGTCGAGACCCCCGAGAGCCGTCGGGCCGACGACCGCATCCACCACGCGACTGCATCCACCACGCGACTGCATCCACCACGCGACTGCATCCACCACGCGAGATGCTCGAGCGCGTGGCGCATCGACGACCCCGGCATAGCGACGGCCGTAGTGTAGCGACGAGCAGTCGAACGCTATC